>NZ_JBQOUX010000048.1:0-54682 GCF_052216785.1 Streptomyces sp. JW3
CCCATGCTCTCCATGATGGACATCCTCCCGGGGCAGAACCCCTGATCTCGAATGTCCGTCAAAGCGAATCAAGCCCAACGTCAACCGGAGCCGGGCTGGCTCGAAGCCTCACTTCATCACCGATAGGCACAGCACCCCACTCTCGGTTCCTGCTGACCGGCGGCAACCACAACGACGTCACCCAGCTGCTGCCTCTGCTCGACGCGATCCCGCCGGTCCGCGGTCGGGTTGGCTGTCCCCGCTGCAAGTCCGATTCGCTCTTCGCCGACCGTGGCTACGATCACACAGCTACCGCCACCAAGCCCCTAATCTAGGCATCGTGCTCGCAATCGCCCGTCGCGGCACACGCCATGGCGCGGGCCTGGTGAGGGGCCCCAACAACGCGTGGTCCACCTCTGACCTATGGGCCACAACAGCACAGCCAGCAGGGCCACGCCGTGCATGGCGGCTGAAGCAGCCAGGGCAGTCGGCCGCGGCTTCCACAACGGCTCACGGCTGCCCTACGTCATCATGACCCGTGCCCGCCACCAAGCACGCCTCGTCGTCCCGGGCAACTCCCACCTCTGTGGGCACCCCTCGTCGCCGCCCTGAAGTAGCCTTCCCCCGCAAACAGGCCCTCCCCGCTGCCGCACCCCAGCCGCGTGGCCAGCGCGCCGGATAGGCGCAGCAGCTTGTACAGCCAGGCCGACGCGCAGAGGAAGAGGAGAGGGACAGCGTGCACAACGACCCCGACTCCGTCGCGTCGTTGCTGCGAGCGAGGTACAGGCGACGACTGCCCTCCCGTCTCGCCGAGCTGACCGGACCGGAGCGCGGGAGGGTGGAGCTGCCGCTGCACATCGCGTGGTCGGGACTGCGGACCCTCGATCTGGACCTGTCCCGCCAGCGTATGAGCCTGTACCGGACCGTGCTCGCCGAAGGCATGCGGGACGGCCTGTGCCGCTTCCTCAATCGGGACATCCTGCTTGAGCTGTGGCCGGTGATCCACAGGCTCATCGGCAGGACCGTCAAGGACGTCTGGGAGGAGGCATTCCCCGAACTGCGGCCGTAGTCGCCGTAGTCGATGTTCCCCGGCTGCGCGGTGGCGCTCCTCGGCCGTCGGCTTGCGCTCCAGCCGGTGCTGGCCGTCGTCTGGCGCCGGTCGCGCCAGCCTGCATCCCCTGACGGGTTGTCACTATGCTGCGACTAGAGGGGACCGGCCCACAGAGGGGATCATCGGGGGATGCAGGATCCAGGCTGTCTTCCGGCGCCTGACGACACGGGCTCGGCGACCGAGGAGCGTTTCACCTACCAGGCGCAGGCCACGCTCCGTGGGGTGTTGGACATGCTGGCGGGTGGCGAGGTGCTCCATGTGACGTGCGAGCATTTAGAGGATGTCCTGGTCGCCCGGACCGGCAGCACGGTGGCGGGCGGCGTGGAGCTGTGGGACTTCCAGCAGATCAAGTCCCGTGAGAAGCAGGATAGTTGGACCTTGTCCAAGGTGCTCCGGAGCAAGGCTCTGGCAAGCCTTCTGCGCACCCATCGGGCCCTGCGGGGGCACAGGGACCTGCCGTACGTCCTGACGGTCGGGGTGGAGGGTCTGCTGAGTTCCGAGGCCGATGTGCGGGCAGTCGCGCAGGGACGGGGAGGCGACAGCACAGAGCGGCTGGGCAGGATCGCCAAGTACCTCGATGCGGACACTGCCGAGACTGCGGAGTTCCTGCGGCTGGTACGCATCGAGGAACTGCCGGACCGTTACGAGCTGGAGCGCCGCAACCGCGATGTGCTCTTCGAGCTGGCCCCGCATCTACGGGTCGGGGAAGTCGAGGCCATACACACGGATCTCCTCAACCGGGTCAGGCTCGCGATGGGCGGGCGCCTGGGGCCACGTTGGCAGGCGCTGGTGACACAGCTTGATGTGCCGGAGACGGTCCTGCGCAAGCGCCTGACGCCGCAGAAGCTCCGCGATGTTGCGCTGCGTCTGACCCTCCCGGATCTGGCCGACTACGTGCGCGCGAGCCGGCTCGCGGCACAGACACATCCTTATCCCGAGGCCGGGCAGGCGGGCATGCCGTCGCTGAGTTCCGTCTACGTGCCGCAGCGCCTGCACCTAATCACCTCGCAGAACGGGCAACAGCACGGCAGTCCCGTAGATCAGTCTCCCGGCGATGTTGCCGATGCCTCCGCGGTTTTGGGACGCGCACCCGTGTGTCTGGTGCTTGCCGGCCCGGGCGGTGGGAAGTCCAGCCTCCTGCGCGCGGTGCAGGCCGGCTCGGCCGAACGCTGGCTGGCCCGCGAGGACCAGCGGCTGCTCGGGGTGACCGTGGCCGCCACAGCGCTGCTCGGCTCTCCCCTGCCAAGTGCTCTTGCGGCAGCGGCAACCAGACAGCTGGCCGCTTTCGCACTGCAGCGGACGCTGTCCGACGAACTCTTCCTCCACAGGCCCGCCCCGGGCGTCTGCTGGCTCGTGCTGGTCGACGGACTCGATGAGATCACCGACCGGGACGACAGGCAGAGCCTCCTGCGCACCCTGGCCACCTTCGCCGCCGGGCCCGACCCCCTGTACCGGTTCGTCGTGGCCACCCGGCCGCTTCCCGGGAAGGATCTCCGCATCCTGGGTCATGACGTGCCCCGCTACCAGGTGGCGCCCTTCTCCCGCAGTGAACTGTCCAGCGCGGCCCAGCGCATCCTGGACGGCCTGGGTGTGCCCGATTCCCGGGAGGCGGCGGGCCGGTTCGTCCGCGTGCTGGACGAGGCGCACCTGACCGGTTTCGCCCGTACTCCGCTCATGGCGACGATGTTGTGCCAGCTGTATGCCGCCGATCCCGGACAGTCGCTGCCGGCCACGCGGGGGGCTCTGTACGCGAGGTTCACCGACCTGCTGCACCGCCGGATGAGCGGCAGGGGCCTGTCGGGGGTGCGGAGCCAGGCCGAAGCCGCCCTTGCGCGTTTCGGCCCCACGGCCGTGTCACGGGCCCATGACCTGCTCGATCAACTGCCGGACATGATCGACAGCCTAGCGTTCGGACATCGCAGCGGCAGCGTAACGTCCTGGGTCGATGCGCTGGCCGCCCTGGACAGCGCGCGGCGCCCCCGCGCCGTTCCGGAGGACGACTGGAACGGTTTCCTGGCCTCGGTCCTGGGGCGCAGCGGGCTGCTCACCCGCTCCGGGGACGGTTTCGCCTTCCTCCACCAGACCCTTCAGGAGTACTGCGCTGCCCGCCACCTCGCGCGCACCCCTTCTGCCCATGCCCGTGAGCTCAACCGGCTGCTCGGCCCGTGGGAGGAGGACTGGGGGTCGACCCCGTGGGGTGCGCCGTTGGACACCGCCTCCTACATCGGGTTCCTCATCGACCCCGGGACCGCCCCGCCCACCGATCCCGCCACCTCCCTTGAGGCCTTGGCGATGCGCGACAACATCCGCGGATGCCTGCTGATCGCCACCCAGCTGTCTCTGGGCACCCTGCTCGCCGACACGTGGCAACCCCTGGTCCAGACGGCCGCACAGGCCATGGCAACAGCGAGCGCAGATCCCGACAGCGACGCCACCTCACGTGTCTGGGCGGCGAGCGTGCTGGCGGAACTGGACCTCCAGGAGGGCACCACCGCACTCGAAACACTGGTGGACGATCGGCTCCTGGACGAGGAGTTCAACGAGGACCCTCACAGCCCGGACTTCAGCGACCGTCTCCTGGCTGCCAGGTCCTTGCTGGAACTGGACCCGGTGCGTGGGAAAGACGCCTGCCACCGGCTCGTCCGCGACTCCCACCTGTACGACTCCGTCCGGGTACGAGCCGCTGAAGTACTCCTGACTGCCGGGGACGAACGCGCCCGCCCGGCCCTGGAGTACCTCGCCGAAGCGGACATCCATTTCGACGACCGCCTCGACGCGGCGAACCGGCTCGCCCCCCTGGATCCTGATGCGGCAGTTCGCGCACTGCACTCACTGATCGGCGACTACCGGGGCGACCCGGACTGGCTCGACTGGTGCAAGACTGCCGCCCAAGCATTGGCCGATCTGGGCGACCCGCGCGGCCAGCAGATCGCCGGAGAGCTCTCAACCGGCCTCTGACACCCGCACCGGCTCCGAGAGCACCTCCTGCCAGGAGAGTTCGTGTTCGTCCATGTCCAGGACGTCGACGTGTACGAGGGTGGACAGCCTCATTCTGCGTGAGGTGAGGGAGTGTCAGGTACCGCTCGAATCGGGAATGCGCACCCCGGCGCTCAAGGAGGAATCGAACAGCTCCGGTACCGACCGTGATGACGTCCCGGTAAGTACCGGCGCCGGAGGCGGGGCACCGCCTGCCAACGAGTCTCGTCGGCGCCGCCTGCAGAGCCTGTGACGCGTTGCCCGATCCGGGGCCTTCCCCGTTCACGAGGCACAGGGCTGGGGCCGGGCTGTCGGCTTCTGGTTGGACGAAGGATCAGAGGTGGACGGTCGACGCGGCGATCCCTCGAGGGCTGCCGAAGACAATGGTTGGCTGGCTGCCCTGACCGTGGGCGTCGGGCGGGAGCACCGCGAGTGCACTGATGGGGGCTGCGGTGATCAGCCGCAGTATCTCTTCGCCGGTCTGGCAGTCCCATGCCCGGATGGTGGTGTCGTCCGTGCTGGCGCTGAGCAGCAGGGGCTGGGAGTGGGCCGGGTGGTGCAGGACGGTCAGGGCGGTCACTTTCCCTCGGTGGCCTTGCAGAACAGGCAGAGCTTCCCTGCGTGGTGTGGCGGGGTTCCACAGTCTGATGACGCCGTCGGCGCCGCCGGTTGCAAGGAACGGGTGTGGTGCGGCGGGGAGGGTGATGAAGGCCAGGCTGTGCGTACCGCCGATGCGCTGGGGCAGGCGGGCGTGGGCTGGTTGGCCGGGGTGCAGCAGGCGGACGGTGCGGGTGGCCACCGCCAGTAGGGGTGATTCGCCGGCGGGTGCTGCGGCCAGGGCACGGATAGTGCCGTCGGTGTGCAGTGTGTCCCTGTATGGGGCGTACTCGTCGTCGAGGGTGTAGTAGACGAGACAGGAGTTGCTGAACCCCGCGGCCAGGACAGGGGGTTGGGACGGTGCGGTCGGCAGGAAGAGCAGGGTGCGTGCATGGCTGCGGCGGGTGGGGTCGAACGGTGTCTGCAGGACATGGTGGTCGCCCTCTTCGGTGAGGATGCGAAGGCTTCCGTCGCTGTAGCCGACGGCAAGGGGCGTGGGGCGGTGGCGGGAGGCGTTCTCCGGGGCGGCCAGGGCGGTGATGTGGTGGCCGGGTCGGTCGGGGCCGTCGTGCGGGTAGGACGTCGTGCGCCCGGTTGTGGGAGAGATCTCTGTGAGGGTGTTCGCGTCGTAGCCGGTGATGAGGCGGGGCGGGCCGGTCTGTTGCGGGAGGAGGGCGACATGGTCGGCGTGCCGGTCGGCGCTCCGGTTGTCGTGGGTGTCGTCGCGGGCGGGATCCCAGAGCCGGATGGTTCCGTCCATGGAACCGGATACGACGAATGGTTCCCTGCCCACCCGCAGGACGGCCAGGCCCCGGATGGCCTTGGTGTGTTCGGCGGGCAGTGTGTAGAGCTGTTCTCCGTCGTCGGGGTCGACCAGGGTGATGCTTCCGTCGACACCGCTGCCGAGGAGCAGCAGCCCGTTGTAGGCGAGGTCGGGGAAGTGGGCCATCGAGGCCACGGACCGGCGGATGGGGGCATGGGGTTGTGGTCGTCTGGTGACCGGGTCGAAGATCCGCACGCCTTTGCCGGAACGGGAGGCGATGGCAAGACGAGGCTGGCCGTGCCGGTCGGTGAATGCCTGCAGCGCCGAGGTGCCCATGCCCATGCCGGGCAGCTGGCCGGCGCTCTCGAGGTTGTATGCGTCCAGCAGCGGGATGTGTGAGCCGTCTTCTCCGATGGCCAGCAGCGTCTGGCCGTCGGGCAGCGTGATGGTCTCCAGGGCGTGGACGGTGGCGGGACGGCGTTCAAGCGTGCGAGGGCGTTCGCGCACGATGGCTCCGGTGTAGGGGTCCATCGTGAGCACGCCCTGCGGCGTCGCAACGGCCAGCACGGTGCCCCGGTCCGGTCCGGTGAAGGATGCGATGGCTCTGATGCGGCCGTCCAGCAGGCTCCAGATGCGTCCGGTCTCCGGGTCACACCGCCACAGGCCGGCATCGCTGCCCACCACAAGGAGCGGGGTTTTCCTCCGGCGTGTGCTCAGGACGGTCATGGCGCGGACATAGGGGCCGAGGTTGGTGAAGGGTGCACCGAAGGGGACTCCGGTGCGGGCATCCCACATGGTGACGGAGCCGTCGACGTGACCGGCGGCCACGATGGTCGATCGGTCCGCGCTGCGGAAGGTGACGAGCTGGCAGACGCCGCTGGGGGTGCCCGCGAGGATGTTGTTGGGCGGGCGGAGCCGGTTCCAGCGGGGTACCAGTGACGGCGGCCGGGGCAGGGTGTCGGGGCGCGGCACGGGTTGAGCACTGTCCGCCTGTTCGGCCAGTGCCAGGCTGTCGGCCCGTGCGGCGGGCGGGGCGTCGGCCAGGAACGGCTCGATGCGGGACCATGCGGCCAGGCGCCGAGTGCCGGCCTGAGCGGTGACGGGAAGTCCCAGGGCGCCGCGGATGCGGCCGTGGGATTCGAAGGGCAGGAACGAGGCGGGGATGTGCGCGTCGTCGAGGACACCGCCCGCCTCGGCGTGGGCGATCAGGTGACGGCGCAGGTAGGGATGCGGCGGCTGCTGGGGTGCGGCCGCGAGGAGACGGGAAAAGGCCAGGGTCAGATGGGCGTGTACCTGGGTGCTGCCGGTGTCGGGGGTATCGTCGAAACCGGGCAGGGTCTGCTCGATGAGCAGGGTCTGGGGGGGCGGTGCGCAGGGTTTCGCTGACGCGTTCGTGGATGGGCCGGTAGACGGTTCGGCCGTCTTCGACGGCGGTCGTCAGGTATCCGGTGAGGCGGCTGTTGCGTACCAGCCGGATCGTCGCTTCCGGGCTGTCGCAGCCGGGTTCGATGCCGTGGACGGCGGCCGGCCACACGGTCGCCCAGGGCAGTCCGGCGCCCAGTGCGAACGCCGTGGCGCGCAGGACGGCCAGGAGGTCCTCGGGCCTGGTGCGGGTGTGCTGGGCGACGTCCGCGAGGTCCTGCCGCAGCAGTTCCTGGGTGCCCTCGCGCAGTTGGCGGCGCCATGGGGCGTCGGACGGCGCGGGCAGGAAGGCGCGGGCGTGCAGTTGCTGGGCGGCCAGCCGGGCGTCCAGGAAGGAAGGGGTGACTTCCTGTGCGACGGCGGCGGCGACGGCGGCAATGGGCTGGTTGCTGCGGTGGACCAGCCGGGATCCCGTGGCGGGTTCGGCGTGCAGCAGGGCTGCGGTGTAGGCGGCGATGTCCTCTTGCGCACTGTCATCGTCGGTGCGCAGTGGGGCGGTTGCGTCGGTGGCCTGCCGGAGCAGGTCGAGGAGGCCCCGTTCGGCGTGTGTGTCCCTGACCGGCAGGGTGTGGCGGGAGGGGGGTGGTGAGCTGCGGATGCCGAGGATGAGGCGGACCGCGTTTTGGCCGTCGCCGCGCAGGGCGGCGAGGGGGCCCAGGACGTCGGTGATGATGCGGCGGGGGGTCTTCGCTTCGTCAATACCGTCGACGACCACGGTGAGCGGCCGGCCGGTGCGGGCCAGCGTGGTGCGGGCATGGCCGCGCAGCAGCTCGGAGGCGTCCGTGCTGGCCGGCACGGGCTGGCCGGTGAGTGCCCGGTAGAGCGCGGCGGACAGTTCCTGCGGGTCGGTGTTGCGGGCCAGCACCGCGGCGTCGATGGCGCCGATGGGCACCCGCAGTTCCTCTGGGATCGCTGCCAGGTAGGGGCGGTAGACGGGGTTGTCGCAGAAGCGTGGGTCGCTGAGGGTGACCAGGCGGGCGAGCAGCGCGCTTTTGCCGGAGCCAGCCTGCCCGGTGACGATGAGCGTGCTGTCGCTGCCGGAGAGAAAGGCATTCATGCGGGTGACGAGTGCGGTGCGGCCGGTGAAGTACCAGCCCGCGTCGCCGGACATCTGGCCGCTGGCCCTGGTGATCCAGTAGTCGTCGACGTCGGGCCGTGTCCATCCCAGTTGGCTGCGGGCGTCTTCCAGCAGGGTGGTATCGGTGTGGCCGGGGTTGGGCAGGCAGGGGCTCAGCTCACGGGCGGCGAGACGGCGGCTGACGCTGCGAGGCGGCCACAGGACGTGAATGTCGGCCATCTGCGCTGGATCCCACACCGTGTCCAGGATGGTGTGGAAGTCTTCCCAGCTCAGATGGGAGCGGGCGTAGCCGTTGGCCTCGTCGGCGCAATGGGCGTGGACGGCCGCCAGGGCTGAGGCGAAGGCGCGCAGGCGGGGGGTGCTGTCTTCGTTGCCTGCGGCCAGGACGACCAGCGAGCTCAGGGCATGCCGGTCGGGGTGCAAGGCCTTGAGGGTGCGGTCGAGTTCTTCGGCGAGGCGACCGGAGAAGCAGGAGTCGACCATGACCAGCACGTGCTCGGCCGGAGAGTCGAGGGCCGCGGCGATGAGTTCGGCTGTAGGGAACGCGGTAGCCAGGGGCCGGTCGGTGTGGGTGTCGGGCAGACGGAGGAAGTGCTGCGGTCCCGCAGGGGCCAGGCCGTGGCCGGTGAGGTAGATGACGAGGGCTTCGTCATCCGCTGCGCCGATGAGGTCCTTGTCGATGAGGAACGTTCTCAGGTCATGAACGCTTTGCAGTGGTTTGGGCGGGTGGGAGGGTGTGAAGCGGCGCTGGTCGTCCAGGCGAGAGCTGTTCCACCAGTCCTCGACGACGGCGACCTGGGCGTCGATCCCCTCGCGGAAGGCCCTGCGTTTGGCCGGGGTGCCGTCGTCGTAGTCGCTGACGGCGATCACGAGGAGGCGGCGCTCGGAGGTGGCGGGGGCGTGCTCGTCGGTCATGACCAGGTGGCGGTGACGGCGCGGGCGACGGGGAGGGTGCGCAGGTACTTGACGGCGGCATGCGGATCGAGGCGGCCGTTGTCGACCTCGATGTCCCTGACCTGGTCCGCCGACAGGGCCAGGCCCGCGGCGCCGGTGACGGCATCGTCCGGGTCGAACACGTTGATCCACCGCAGGTGGGGTGCGATCTGCGTCAGCCGCCCGTCGGTGATGCCCATGCCCCGCTGGACGGTGGGGATGGCCAGGGGCGAGCCGCAGGTGACGAAGGTGTGCACGGCCGCACCCGCCGTGCCGGGCGCAGCGATCTCACCGTGGCGGAGGAGGTCGTAGGCGATCACGCTGCCCAGGGAGTGGCCGATCAGGACCGTGGTGTGCCCGTCGGCGCTCTCCAGGACGTGTTTGCGGACCAGGCCGGCCAGGTCCGGTTCGGTCAGGTAGGTGTGGACCTCGCGCAGGGACAGAATGAGTTTGCTGGCCCGGCCGCCGGGCTTGCGCCGGTCGTAGGCGATCGCACGCCGGGTGATGCTCGGCGGCACCTTGGGCAGTCCGAGGGTCGTGGGGTCGACCTGCGCGGCGTAGGCGCGTTCCTGCGGGGTGAGCAGGTCGTCCAAGGCCTGGACGATGAAAGCCTCCTCGTCCGCGGTGAACGGCGTCACCTCGTCAGGGAATGCTTCCCTCGTGCTCAGCCCGCCCCCGTCATCGACCAGGAGGGCCGACCAGTGCGGCACCTTCAGCACCGGCGCCAGCATGCCCTCCGCCATGGGCGTCGCGCCGCCGTGGAGAAGTTTCACACCGCGATCGAGGGCACCGCGCCAGCTCTTGGTCAGCTCCCGCTGTGATGTCTTGCCCTGCCCGATCCCGTGCACCCCGAGCACATGCTGCTGCCCCACCCGCTCCCCCACCCTCTCCCCGTGGCCTACTGTGCCGAGAGGACACTCTACGGGTGCGACCGCATCCCAACCGGAGCACCAGCCCCTCCCGCATGGGGAGTTAAAGCACGCGCGGCTTCGTAGAGTGTGTAGTCCTCCCCCGCCAACGAGCCCCACGCGCCGACTACCACCCCCAGCCGGCGGACCAGCGCACAGGTCCGGCGCACCCACTCGTGTAAACCCAGAGCCGGCGCACCAAGGAAGATGAACCCTGTACACGACGACCCCAGCTCCATCGCAGCGCTGCTGCGAGCGAGGTGTCGACGACGTCTACCCGCCAGCCTGAACGAGCTGGTCGGACCCGAGCACGGGATGGTGGACCTGCCGCTGCACATCGCGTGGTCCGGACTGCGCACCCTCGATCTCGACCTGCCGCGCCAGCGCATGAGCCTGCACAGAACGTCCTCGCCGAAGGCACGCGTGACGACCTCTGCCGCTTCCTCACCGGGACATCCTGCTTGAGCTGTGGCCAGTGCTCCACAGGCTCATCAGCAGGGCCGTCAAGGACGTCTGGGAGGAGACATTCCCTGAACCGCGTCCATGATCACCTTCCGGGGCGCTCCCCCAGCACGCCGCAGTAGGCGTTCTCACCACAACTGCGGCAGGCGCACCCAACCTGCAGGACCACAGGTCAAACAGCTCGAGCAAGGTCCAGAAACCGTCGCAGTCCATCTGCGGCACCGCAGGATCAACGGCGCAACAACGGTGCGACCTCACAACGCTGCGCTTCGCGCGGGGCCGGTCCCTTCGCCTCTGCCCCGGGTCCGCGGCCGCCACTGCTTCCGCACTCGCGGCGATGGACCTCGCACCCTCTCCCGCACTCGCGGCGTAGTGCCACGTCCACGTCCGTCTCATCCCGGAACGGCGTGCAGACCTGTTCCCCGCGCTTACGTCATGCCCCTTACCGCCTGACACGGGCCGTACGTTGAGGAACGGCCGCCTTGGCAGGGTGATGGTCGTGCCGGTCGGCCCTCGTTGTTCCGCGTGTCGCTCGCACGAGGCCGTCTAGCGAAGGAGGGCCGCCTTCACGGCGAGTGCCCTGGACAGGATCTCCAGCGTGTGTCCGTCCGCGGCCTGATCCGGTCGGCCGAACACCTGGATCGCCTCGTCGACGGCCGTCAGCGCTCGCTCGGTGTCGGTTCTCGCGGTAGCGCGGATCACCGCGAACACGTACTGGGCCCAGGCGTGCGGCACCAGGTCGCCGCGGGCGGCCAGCGCGCCCAGCGCCATCGCGGCCTCTTCACTGTATGTCAGGGCGTCGTCGACGCGGCCCAGTGCCTGTTCGAGGGGTGCCATGCGGGCAAGGGCCGTCGCGTGCTGCCGGAGCAGGCGGCAGGTCATCGCGGTGCTGAGCGGGAGGCGTCCTTCTGTGGCGGCCGACAGCAGTCGCCGGTGGCCCGCGGCGTGTTCCTCGTAGAGGACGGCGGCCTCCTCCAGGCGGCCGTCGCGAACCAGGGCGGCCGCCTGCCGGTCGACGAGCAAGGCCGCGAGGTCCACCACTTCGCCGGGCTGCGGAGACAAGGCCGGGATGCCCAGGTCCATGGCGGCCGCCACCAGGGGATGGACGCCTCCCGGCCCGGACCCCGTTTCGGGTTCGGGCTCGGGCTCGGACGGAGGTGGCGGAGCCTGGCGGGCTTGGCCGAGCCGCCACCATCGGTGGGCGTCGGTGAGCCGACCGTGCCGCATCCGATGGTCCGCCAGGGACCTGGGGGCCTCGGCGTGTCCGGCCTCGGCTGCGCGTTCGAAACAGGCTCCGGCCTCATCGGACCGGCCCTGCTCCTCCAGCAGCAGCCCCAGCCGGTGATCGCCGTCAGGATCGCCTGCCTCGGCCGCGGTGCGGAACCAGTGTTCGGCGGCGGTCAGATCGCCGTCGCTCCACAGGGTCGCGCCCAGGGACGTCATGGCGTTCGTCGCGCCGGCCTCGGCGCCCCGGCGGAACCAGGAGCGCGCCATGTCCCGGTCACCCTGCTTCCAGTGCAGTACGCCCAGATTGAGGCAACCCTCCACGTTGCCGGCGGCGACGGCTCTGGTCCACCAGGTCCTGGCGTCAGCCGTCCTCCCGTCCTGCCAGCACATGTTCCCGAGGTTGAACATGGCCTGGGGCAGCCCTGCCTCGGCCGCGCGCCGATAGCGTTCCTCCGCCTTCGCGGTGTGCCCGGCCCTGGCCAGGCGGACTCCTTCGTTGTAGGAGTCCACTGCCTCGGTGCCGGGTTCGCTCCAGGGTTCGGCGGCGGTGTCCGGCCGGTCCCTGTCAGCGAGGACCTGGAGGTTGTGCCTGGCCGTGTGCAGAGCCGTCCGGTGCCCGTCATCGGTCAGGACCAGATGCTCGTAGAGCGCGATGGCCTCGCGCAGGGATGCCGCGGCGTCGTCCCGGTGCGCGAGCGCGAGGACTGCTCCCTGGCTCGCCAGCGTGTTCGCCAGCAGGGCCTCGTGGGCGACGCGGTCGGCCCGCCACAGCCGCCTGGCCAGTTTCACGGCCTCTTCGGCCCCGGTGACCGCCTCCTCGTACTCGTCGACGTCGGCCAGTCGGCCCGCGTAGTTCAGCAAAGAGGTGGCGAGGTCGGCGGTGTGCGCCCGCGGATTGAGCGCGACCAGGTCGCGGCGGATCCGTACGGCCTCCTCGGCGGCCCGGACTGCCTCACTGCTGTGCCCGAGGCGCTGCCTCGCGGTTCCCAGATTGGTGAGGGCGCGCGCCAGGCCGGGCAGGTGCGTCTGCGGAGCAGCAGCCACGAGTTCGCGGTAGGCGGCCACGCTTTCGTTGAGTTCCCGCGACGCGGCCTCGTTCCAGCCGACCGCCAGCAGCCGGGTGCCCAGGCCGCAGAGCGCGAACGCGAGACGCGGCGGGTCCGCCAGATCGCCTCCCGCCAGCTCGTGGTAGCGCGCGACGGACTCCTCGGCGGCCTCCACCGCGTCGCCGCGTTGCCCGGTGTTCTGCAACTGGTTGCCGTAGTTGGCCAGCGCCAAGGCCAGCTGAGGACGGGCCGCACGCCGCTCTTGCGCAACCTGCTCGCGCAGCAGTTCGGTGGCCCGCCGGGTGAAGCCGACGGCCTCCTTGTGCCGTCCGAGGTCCGACAGGTAGCCGCCGATGTCCATCAGACACAGCGCCACATCGGTCCCGTAGGTCTGCGGGTCGAGTTCGTTGAGCCGGTGCAGGGCGGCGAGAGCCTTGTGGTTGCTGCGGACGGCCTCTTCCTTGCGGCCGGAGCGGGCCAGCCGCACGCCGAGCCGGGCGTACCAGGACGCGGCGTCCTGCAGACGGGTCGTGTCGTCCACCCGTTCGCGCACCAGCCGGTCGGTCAACGCCGCCGCGCCGACGTCGAGGCCGACCTGGCGCTGTTCGGGCAGCCGCATCTCGACGTCGAGCAGCGCGTCGGTGTCGATGTACGTGGCGTGGCTGAGCGCGACCAGCGCCGCGCTGCCGGCCGTGACGGCGATCTCCGGCCGCGCCCGGATGAGGCTGCCGAGTTCCGCGCCGACGTGCGGCCAGCGGTCGGCGGCCGAGGCGAGCACCGTGACCGCCCGGTCCGCGAACGCGGGGACCGGCGCGTCAGGACGGTCGGCGCCGAGAAGAACACGTGCCACGGAGGCGGCCCACGGGTCCGGGTCGTAGCCGGAGATGTCGTGGCCGGGCATCAGTAGGGCGACGAAGTCCTCGGCCAGCCGGTCGGGACGGAGCGGCTCGAGGACCTTGGTGCGGTCCAGCGGCGGGTAACAGAACCGGTGGTCCGTCACGACCCTGTCCGCCGTCCCCAGCCCGAGGCGGCCCAGCCGTTCGACGCCCTCGACGTAGGAGGCCGTGCCGCTGAGCACCGCGGTGAACACGGCGCGGGCCATCACCGTGGGCGGGGTGTCGAACTCCTCGCCCGCCAGCCGCGCCCCGTACAGCCGCCGCCAACCCATGCGCTCGCGGTCCAGCAGGTACGCGGCGATGCCCTCGACGCTGTCCGGTACCGGGCTGCCGGGCCGGCCGACGGCAAGCGCCGTGACCAGAGCGGCCATGTGCAGCGTCAGTACCTGCCCGTAAGGCGGCTCCTGGAGCCCCGGCACGACGCCGGTGATCGGCCCGCTCACTCCCAGAACGGCACCGAACCGGTCACGTGCGGTCACGAACGCACGCTCACGGTCCTGCACACCGGCGGCGAACGCACCCAGCGGCAGATCCGTGACCGCGGCGCCGACCGACCGCAGCTCTCCGCGTACGGCGGCCCACCACTGCACGGTCCGGCCGATCAGCAGCACCCGCACGGCCGGATCGGCCAGCAGCGGGTCGCGCAGCAGTTCGACCAGTTCCGGGTGTGCCCAGCGGTCGGCGTAGTCGACGACGACCAGCAGCCTCTGGCTTTCGATGCCGGCGGGCTCCCGCTGAGGGCGATCGGGGCTGTCGCGGTGGCATGCCTGGACCACCTGCCACCCGGCCCCGGCGGACAGTTCCGCGAACCGCGCCGCGAGTCGTGTCTTGCCCTCCCCGCCGGGGCCGTGGAGCAGCAGGGCGGACATCGACGCGGTCGTGGCGTCGCGCCATTCGGCCAGCGCGGCCAGTTCCTCGTCCCGGCCGCTGAACGGGACGATCTGACTGCGCGCGTCGAGCAACTGGCTGGGCTGGTCGGCGAACCCGCCGGTGAACGCCTCGGCGTCCACCACCGGCGCGAAGGAGTATCTTTCGAGCCGGTAAGGGGGTCTGGAGCCGATGACGATCTGGGAGTCGATGATCGGGCCGGTGCTGGCCAGGCCGCCGGGGCCCGCATGGGCGCTCCCCGTCTCCGTCACGTGCACCGGGCCGGAGGTGCCGTCCCCTGCCGGTCCGCTGTATCCGGTGTTCGCGGTGGCATGTGGCCCGGCCGCCGTGGCGTCCCCGGTGCCAGTGACACTGACACTGACCGTCGTATCGGCCCCGGTTCCGGTTGCGGTGTCCTTGCGACGCTTCCCCGATCTGAACACGCGGCTCTCCTCCCCCTGGTCCCAGAGCGTCAGGCTGCGGCCGTCCGCCGGTCAGGAGGTGTACTCGATGCCGCTCACGGCCCGACTGCCGGCTCCGTCCGCCGTCGCGCTTCCCGTATTCCGTACCCGGGCCGAGCCGCCGCCTCGCCCCAACAGGCGCCTGATGCCCGACACGGCCGTTCCCCC
This sequence comes from Streptomyces sp. JW3, assembly GCF_052216785.1. Lineage (NCBI taxonomy): Bacteria > Bacillati > Actinomycetota > Actinomycetes > Kitasatosporales > Streptomycetaceae > Streptomyces > Streptomyces sp. JW3. Next base: position 14,895 of record NZ_JBQOUX010000048.1, read on the forward strand.
GCCGGTCGCCCTCGCCTCACCGGTTCCTTCCGCTTGGTCTTCCGTCCGGCCCTCCGGGGACTGGAACAGGGCCCACACCAGGGCTGCGACACCGACCGCGGCCTGAACCGAGGCCCCTACCGCCTCTCCCCCGTCCGGACCGTTCAGTAACCAGACCAACGGCGTCGAAACGATCCCGGCCGCACCCAGCACGAGGACTGTGATCTTCCACCCCTGTGTCATACGACCCTCCCCCTCATCAACCGCTCGGCCTCCCTCAGAGGCTCCGCCGCGGAATGATGAAGTGACAGTACAAGCCTCGATCTGACGCATCAACGGCAAGGCATGATCTGGTCGTTTCCTGTCTCTGGCCGCTCACCGGCGACCGCGGCCGCCCCGCCGACGACCGAGGGCCGAGGGGCCAAGAAGCACGCGGGGCATGCCTCGGCTCGGCTCACGCCCACGCCCACGCCCACGCGGAATTGCTGCCGTCGCAGGCCAGTGACGCAGCGCCCAGCTGTCGACCCCGGCTTCCCACTCGTCGGCGCAGTACGTGGTCACTGAAGAGATGTCGGCTCCGGTCGAGCAGTTCACCCGCCTTCGGGTCGCCGACCCGTCCGTCCGGTGACGGAAGCCGGCGCCGCACTGATCGTCCGGCCCAGACGCGCAGCTTGACATCCGGGCCCACGAGCAGACCAATTGCCGCGTAGCGCCACGACGCCACCGCGCGTGTCGAGCAGCCGGAATGCGCCGACGCGGACGTGTCGCGGCCGCCGGCCGGACTCGGCCGGCGACCTGCGGGCCGCGTACGGGGAGCGGTTCCGGCCCGGCCACCTCGACGTCACCGACCTGCCCAAGGTCCGCGAGGTCGTGGACGCTGCCTTCACCGACCTCGGCCGGACCGACGTGGCAGTGAACAGTGCGGGCTACGGACTGTCCGGCGCCGCCGGGGAACTCAGCGACGGCCAAGTCCTGCACGGGATCAGTACCAACTTCCCGGACTCCGTCCGGATCGCCCGGGCCGCACTGGCGCACCTGCGCGCCCAGGGCGGGCGGCGGCCGGGTTATCGACAGCACAACGCAGCACCCCGCACCCTCAGGGGCGTACTCGGCAGCGACGCCTACCAGGCAGCCACCGCCGCCCGGACGGACGCCACCGACTGACCGCGCAGAACGAACCGCCGGGCTACTCCCTTCGTACCGGACAGCACCGGCGGCCCCAGCGCACCTCGATGCGTCCTCAGTCCTGCTGCTCGGCGGCACTCTTCAGCACGCTCGTCGCCGCCATGCTGTTGGGCCGGCCGGAGCAGACCGCCAAGTGCAGCAGGGCTGAGGCCATCACCATGCTGACCGGTTTCTGTACTGCGGCCAGGTAAGTCGCGGTGTTGTTGTCCGGTGGCCTCACCGGCCCAGTGAGCAGTTCCTCCGCCGTGAACGCCTCCCCGTACAGGCCCGCCCACGTAGCAATGACGCACCCGGCCACGCTCTCGCCGCCTCGGCTTCCGCCAAGGCGGCGAGAGCGTCGAAGACCATGTGGAGCGCGGGCCTGTCACAGGGCGTCCGGGATCGTGGAGCCTGACCAGGTTCAGCCGCCCTCGTCCGGGCTGCGCGCGGTCGCGGGGGATCTGCCGGCGCACGTACGGGGGGGGCGAGGCTGTGCCCGGCGACAGCGCGGCCTTCGGTGAGGACACCGTCGTTCACCGCGTGGGTGCCGGTGGACGCGGTGCGGAAGCTGCACTTCGTGGCAGGAGGCAGTGACGCCCCCGGTGGTCATGGCGACCGTGGCAGGGCCAGTTCTGACGACATTGGCCGGAAGTGCCGTTGATGGCATTGGTGCCGCACCACAACCCTGATGGCGATCCCTATGCCGGGACGTCGAACCGAGGGGGAAAGAACGTGCGCAAGACCGCGACAATCACCGCAGCCCTTGCCCTGGCCGTGGGCGGTGGACTGGCCATGGCGCCCAACGCCACCGCGGCCACCGCCTGTCCGTCCGGAGCCGTCTGCATCCGCGAGACGGACGGCAGCATCCTCAGCAAGAACATCTTCTACAGCTACGGCGCCCACAACCTGTCGAACGTGACCGGTTACCGCGTCATCGTGAACAGCCAGACCGGTGGTGCCGGCTTCCAGGTCTGCTACGAGTACAACGGCGGCAACTGCTCCGGCGTGGCCCGTGCCACGGGTGAGTACGCGCCGTACAACATGACGCCGATCAACTCCGTGGTCCTGGTGCCCTGACCAGAACCGGGCACACGTCGCCGGCGATCGCCGTCGCGCAGGAGGCGGCGGCCCGCAGTGCGGTCGCTGGGGCCGGTCCGGGATGTCTGGGTCGGGGTGAAGCACAGCTCGGTCCTGTTCCAGGCGGCCCCGGCTCAGACGCCGTCGCTTTGGTGAGTCGGTGGTGGCGGGTGAGGAGCGCGGGAACGTTCCTCACCGGGCGCCAGGATAGGGTGCACTCGTGGAACGGATCTTGGTGGTGGGTGTCACCGGTGCAGGCAAATCCACACTCGCTCACGCCTTGAGCAGTCATCTGGGCCTGTCGTACCACGAGATGGACGCACTCTACTTCAACGGCCCCAACTGGGCCATCAACGACAAGTTGACCGAAGACGTATCAAGACTCACCGCCGCGCCTCGCTGGATCATCGACTCTCTTGGTTATCCGGAAGTCCGTGACCTGCTGTGGGACCGGGCCGACACCGTGATTTGGCTTGACTATCCCAAACGCGTCATCATGCCCCGCGTACTGCGCCGGTCCATCCGGCGCACCGTCACACGCGAGGTCCTCTTCGGCGGCAACAGGGAAACCTGGACGGACTGGCTGAGCCGGGAACACCCCGTTTGGTGGGCCTGGTCCCAACACGGGGCCCGCAGCCGCGAAGTCGGGCGCCGTGTCCGCGATCCCCGCTTCGCGCCCCTCAGCACCTTCCGCTTCTGCCATCCCCGCGACACGGCGGCCTGGCTGGCATCCCTCTGACCCGGCGGGCCAAGCGCCTGAGCCCTGCTTCATCGACGGGCTGGCATCCTGCCGAACGGCGTTGATCTCGATCGTCACCCGGCGAGTCGGCGGTAGCAGATGAGGGCTGCGGCGATGCCGGTGAAGCGAGTAAGTGCTCGGACTTGTGCTCATAGCGCCGGTGCAGGCGGCGGAAGGCGCCCAGCCAGCTCACGGTGCGCTCGATGGTCCGCAGGTGTCGCCCCAGACGGGCCGAAGACTCGATGCCCCTGCGTGCGATGCACGGCACGATGCCTCGAGAACGAAGCCGACGACGCAGATGGTCGTAGTCGTAAGCATCAGAAGGTGGAGCGCGGCCCAGACCCGGGCCGCGCTCGCTCCACGACGCGAAACGCCGGTACACCGTCGTCCACGACGGGCCAAAGACCTCAGGGGTCTGCCACCAGGTACACCCGGAAGTGGCCACGAACAAGATGGCGGCCAGCGCCTCCCGGTCCCCGTACCGTCGCCTGCCCCCCTGCGGGCGGGGCGGCGCCGCCGGCACCACCCGCTGGAATGACACCCAGAACCTGTCCGGCACTAGGTGTATTTCCTTGTGAGGTTGGGGACGCGGCTGGCGGGTGGTTGGCCTTTCAGCGCGGTGTGTCCGCAGTGGTGATTGTAGGTGTGCAGCCATTGCGGGAACGCTTCGCGGCGCTCGGTTTCTGACCGGTAGGGGCGGGCGTAGGCCCATTCGTCCAGGAGGGTGCGGTTGAAGCGTTCGACCTTGCCGTTGGTCTGCGGCCGGTAGGGCCGGGTTCGTTTGTGGGTGATGCCGGCAGCTTCCAGCAGGTCGCGCCAGTCGCGTGAGCGGTAGCAGGAGCCGTTGTCGGTCAGTACGCGCTCGACGGTGATCCCGGCCTGGGCGTAGAACGCCTGGGCGCGGGCCCAGAAGGCGGTTTCGGTCTCTTTCTTCTCGCCTGCGTGGATCTCACTGTAGGCGAGGCGGGAGTGGTCGTCGACGGCGGTGTGGAGGTAGCTGTAGCCGGCGCCTGCGCGGGTCTTGCGTCCGGCCTGGCGGCCCAGCATTTTGTGTCCGCCGCCGTCGGGGATGTTGCCGAGCTTTTTGATGTCGACGTGGACCAGTTCGCCGGGACGTTCGCGTTCGTAGCGGCGTATGGTCCGGCCGGTGGCCCGGTCCAGGTGGGTGAGGCGGGCGAGCCGGTAGCGGGTCAGCACGCGGTGCACGGTGGAGGGCACCAGGTGCAGCAGGTGGGCGATGCGGGCGGGTCCCCAGCGGCGCAGGACGCGGACCTTGATGATCCGGCGTTCGGTGCGGGTCGGGGTGCGGCGCGGGCTGGTACGCGGACGGCTGGAGCGGTCGCGCATGCCGGCCTCGTCGGACTGTCGGTAGCGGCCCGCCCAGCGCTGGGCCGTGGTCGGCGAGACCTGGAAGCGTTCGGCGGCCCGTCGAAGGGGCCAGTTGCCCTCGACCACGCAGCGGGCCAGGCGCAGCCGTCCGGTCTCGGTCAGGGGTGCATTACGGTGGGGCACGAGGGCCTTTCTGTCAGGTGTAGATGTCGCAATCCACACCGAACCGGAAGGCCCTCACCCGTTCAAGATCCCTCAGTCGAGATCTGGCTCACCCGTCCACAACCTCCCGAGACAGAACAACTAGGGCGCGTATCGAGTCGTGATCGATCCGCGGGATTCGCCCTCCCAGCGAACGCTGATCACGGGGCAACGGGCAGTCGTACTGGATGCGCATGCCGGTCAGCCTGTGGGCAGACCGATCTGGTCGCGTTCGAGTACAGAGCGCAACTCCGAGAAGATCTGTGCGGCGGCCGGCCCCGAGGGACCGCCCAGGACGTCTGCGGTCAGCTCGGCCAGTGTTTTGGTGAAGGTCGCCTCCGCCGCCTCGACGAGTTGCAGGCCTCCGGCGGTCAGGTCCAGCAGTGACGAGCGGCGATCCGATGGATTGGTTCGCCGTACGACCCAGGCCTGCTTCTCCAGGCGGTCGATGCTTTTGCTGGTCGCGCCGATTCCGATGGCGAATTCGGTGGCGAGGTCCGCGACCCGGGACCCGGGGTGGTCGCGCAGGAAGCGCAGGAACTCGAACTGCGAGGTGACGATCCCGTGCCGCTCGCGAAGGCGGTCGTTCAGCGCGTTGTAGAGGCGTGTCTCGCAGCGGACGAGATCGGCGAAGAATCCCGGGAGGTCGATCGGGACGCGGCTTGACTTAGATGCCATGGCATATATCCTAACCTAGATGCCCAGGCATATAATTCTCTGGCATGCACTTGTGATGGAGGCGGCAATGAGCAGGCAGCAGCGCGCGGAAATCGACGCGATGATCCGACAGCCTCGGCCGGATGGTCCTCGGTCGGTGGAGGAGCTCCGCGCCGGGTTCAGGGCGATGATGGAGGCAATGATCGTCCCGGCTGGGATACGCACCCGGACTGCGACGCTCGGTGATCGGCCCGCGCTGCTCGTCGAGCCGACCGGCACTCCGATGGCCGGGACGATTCTCTACTTCCACGGCGGCTCTTACGTGGTCGGTTCACCGGAGACGGCGATGTCACTGACGGGGAACCTGGTGACCAAAACAGGGTTCAGGGCGTTCTCCCTGGATTACCGGCTTGCCCCTGAGTATCCGTTCCCAGCCGCGATCGAGGACGGACTGAGCGCCTACCGCGCACTTCTCGACAGCGGCGAAGACCCTTCGGCGATCGTGTTCGCCGGGGACTCCGCCGGTGGTGGCCTCACCGTCACCACCTGCCTCGCCGCCCGCGACGCGAGCCTGCCCATGCCCGCCGCAATCGTGGCGTTCTCCCCCGGACTCGACATGACCCGGACCGGCGAGAGCATGGACACCAAGGCGGGCATCGACCCGTTCTTCACGCGTGAGGGCCTGGAAAACACCGGGGCCATGTACCTTGCGGGACAGGATCTGCATCAGCCCATGCTCAGCCCCGCCACCCTCGCCGACCTGACCGGCTTCCCTCCGATGCTGCTGCAGGCGGGCACCAACGAAATACTCCTGGACGACTCCACACGCATGGCCACGCGCGCGAGGGAAGCCGGAGTGGACGTCATCCTGGACATCACCGCTGACGTTCCACATGTCTTCCAGGCGTTCGCCGGCGTCCTGGACGAAGCCGACGAGGCACTGGACCGCGCCGCTCTCTTCCTCAGTCAGCACATCCGCACCAGGGGCACTGCACGCACGTCGGCAGGCTGAAGCCCGCAGGCGGTCTCATGCGGACCACGGTCCGAATCCCAGGCACTGGCTCGCCGTTCCTATTCCTGCCGGCCGGCGCCCCACCTCGCCCCGAGGGCCGTTCAAGACCCCGGGAGCGCGTTCTCCGTGGGCAGTGGCTCACACCGGGATGCCAGATCTTCTTACGTGACGCGAGTGCAACTGACCAACGGGAATGGGAGTTCGTCGAGCTGTATCTGCCGATCGGCGGGTACGGCCCGTACCCCGAGCGGCTGCGACAACAGTTCGAGGGCGTGATCTGGCGGCGTCTTCGAAGCCCTGCTGGACGGACTGATCACAGAGGCCGTGAAGCGGGGCGAGGTGGACCTGTTCCTGGTCAGCGTCGACTCCATCACCGTGCGCGCTCACCACGACGCTGCCGGGATGCATGTGGGCCAGGACGTCATCACCGCACTGGACTCCGAAGGACAAAATGGACAGGAGGCCGGGATCGGACCCGAGCGGGAAGAGCGGCGACGCGTCCGACGGCGGCAGAAACTCCGCCTGAAGGCCGCGCTCCTTGGACGCTTCAGGGGCGAGCAGACCACCAAGGTCCACCTCGTCGCCGACCGGAAATTGCCGCCTTCTGGTGTTCGTCCCGGCCGCAGGCCAGGCCGCGGACAGCCCGCAGTTCATCCCCGTGCTCAAGAAAGCTACGGGGCCGCGGGCCCATCGGCCGCCCCCGCACCCGGCCGGGCGCTGTCGCCGGCGATAAGGCCTACTCGTCGCGCGGTAACCAGGCTCACCTGCGCAAACGCCACATCAAGGCCGTCATCCCGGAGAAGAAGGACCAGGCCGCCAACCAGAAGAAGAAGGGCTCCCGTGGTGGTCGGCCCGTCAGCCTCGCCGCGAACCTGTACAAGGAGCGCAACACTGTCGAGCGTCTGATCAACAAGCTCAAGGCCTGGCGAGGCATCGCCACTCGGTACGACAAGACCCCGGACAGCTACCTCACCGGCTTCACCTGCGCGTCTCGATGATCTGGATCAAAGACCTCACCCGGACCACCCATTGATCACGACTCGATACGCGTCCTTAAACGGTCCACGACGCTCACGGCAGAACACTACCGATCACACCAAATGCGATGACGTCTTATGCCCGAGGCACGTCGCCGATGCCCGGCCCAGGCTGGAGATCGGGGTGTCCGCGCGTGCTGGTGTCAGCCGCTGGACGGCCTCGGCTGTTTGCGCACGTGGAAGCGGAGCATCGTGACGGCGCCCGACCGGGTGGTGCTGAAAGGCTCCAGGTCGATCCTGCCTAGGCCCGGGGGCGAGAAGCGGACACCGTCGCCGAGCAGCACCGGCAGGACATACACCAGGATCTCGTCGACAAGCCCGCGCCGCAGGCACTGGGCGGCCACGTCGGCACCGAGGATCTCCACATTCCTGCCGCCCGCCGCGCTGCGTGCCGTGGCAACGGCTTCGTCGAGGTCACAGGTGAGGAACGTGACGGCAGGGTCCGGCTCGTCGGGAGGCATGTGGGTGAGGACGAACTGTGCTCCTCCGTCGTAGGTGGTGTCCTGGTCGGCCATACGCCCTGCGACGTCGTAGGTGCCGCGGCCGATGAGTATGGCGCCCGTGGCCGCCATGACCTCCGGGAACGTGTCCGCAGTCAGATACTCGAAGATCCATTCCATGGCGTGGTCAGGGCCGGCGATGAACCCGTCCAGCGACATCGCCCTATTGACGACCACTTTGCCGGTGCCGCTGCTCACATCACTCATGCGTCCTCTCCAAGGACTTCCAACGCCCGGAGCCGAAGCATAGTGCGGCCGGTGGGGAGGGCGGCGGCGGAAGGAGCGTGCGTGTCACCTGCCTGCTCGCACTGGTCCGCGCCGGAACGGGCGTTACCGCACTGCACGCGGACGGCGACGGGGCAGCGCGAGCGCGCGGGCGTCTGACCGGAGCGTACGTCCGCGGGTGAGTACCGCTCCGGAAGGTGCCAACCGTTCTGCCCGCAGCCGGGCTATCCGTCCCGGGGCCGGCGACTCCAGGCGGTCCTTACGGCAGTTGGCCGCCATCGCCTCCGCGAGCCGATCCCACGCTGGCGCAGGCCGGAAGCACACCGTCGACGGCCGCTTCATCAGCTGGGAAACCGACCAGGGCGACGCCGGCGTACAGTTCGACGCCTTCGCCGCCCAGCACCCCAGCTACCTCAGTACCTGGACCCTCTGGGCCGGCCCCCCAGCGTCAACCGGCCCACCTGGGCCATCCGCGTCTCCCCCTACACCCCCACCCCGCTCCTCGCCACCCTCACCGAAGACCTCGCCCACGGCACCGGCACCGGCACCCGCACGACACCGGCGGCACAGTCCACCCGGCTCGCTCATAAGCCACCCGGCCACCTTCTGCCCGGCATCAGCACCCGCGCAACCGGCCTACAGCTGTGACAGCGCCCGCACCGGGGCACGGACGCACTCGGCCCAAGAAGTCGCCGACTGCCTCCGCGCCAGACCACCCGGCCGCTTCCAGCGACGCCGACTGGACCGTACAGGTCGCACCGGTCTCCGCGGCTCGCGTGCCTCATCCCGGCGGCCGGAGGCTCAGGAACCAACCACGTTTGTGGGCGCGGTCCAGCCGGTAGCTCGGATCCACTCGACCAGGTCCAGCGTGGCCGGCTCGATCGAGCGCACCACCGCGAGGTCCGAAGGGTGTTCCGCCCCCTCCGCGAACTCGCGGAACATCGCCTTGTCGAGGTCGTTGGGAAGCACGCTCAACGGGAGGGCCTCGTATCGTGCCGGGAGCCCGGCGCGCGCGCCGAACGCCGCGGCGATCTGGGGGCCCGTCAGCTCGTCGCCGACGAGCTCGACGGCTCCGCCGGGCGCCTCCGCGGTGTCGAGCAGGAGCGCGGCGGCGACCCGGCCGATGTCCCTGACCGAGATCATTTTCAGGGGGACGTCCTCCGGCAGTGGCAGCCTCAGCACGATCTCCCCATGCTCCAGGCTCGGTGCCATCACGCTCGCGAAGTTCTCCATGAAGGCGGTCGCGCGAACCATCGAGGCCCTGAGGCCGGACTTCTTCAGGTACTCCTCGATCGAGTGCTTCGAGTCGTGGTGCGGCACACCCGACTCCCGGTCCGCTCCGAAGACCGAGTTGAACACGACGTGCGGGACGCCCGCTTCGACCGCCGCGTCGACGAGCGCGGTACCGATGCGGATCTCCGCCTCGACCTCTTCGAGGCTGTTCGCCTCCGGGGTCATGAAGTAGAACCCCTCGACCGTCGTCAGCGCGGCGGCCAGCGACGCCGGGTCGTCGGCCCGGACGGCCGCCAGCTCGACGCCGCGGGCGGCCAGCGCCTGAGCCCGGTCGGACTGCGGGTTGCGGACCAAAGCCCGTACCCGCGCCTTGTGGTCCAGCAGAGCGTCGACCACCGCCCCGCCCTGTTGTCCCGTCGCGCCGAAGACTGCGATCGTGCCGGTCGTCTGTGTGCTCATCGCTACCATCCTTCGCTAGTTCATGCCATGAACTAAATTAGTTCATGGCGTGAACGTCGTCAAGGTGCGGGTGTAGCGGGACCTCATGGCGGTGATGGGTCAGTTCGAGGTGGGCGAAGAGAGGTCCGAGGTGTCCACGATGGCGGTGGCCACGCGCTCAAAGTCGCGCTGGTCGTCGGCGTCGAGGTTCCTCGCGATCTCGGGCAGGCGCTTGGCGATCTCGGCGTAAACGGCCTCACCGAGCACCTTCCCCGTGGGCGTCGCACTGAGCATGACGACCCGTCGGTCCTGCGCCGAGCTTGCCCGGCCGACCAACTCGCGCCGCGCGGTGCGATCGACCAGCTGGCTCAATGCGTTCTTGGTCATACCCAACGACGCGGCGAGGTCAGCCATCTGCCGCGGCTCGTTCCTGACTGCGCAGAGCAGCGTGGCCTGCGAGGGGGTCAGGTCGAACTCGGCGCAGATCTCCGCGTACTTGCGTTGAATCACAACCGAGAGCCAGAAGAGCTTGTCGCCATAGTCCACGCCGACCTCCCCGGTCCGAAGACGAACGATCAGCCTACTCGTCGCGGGCCGGCAGTCTGTACTAGGCGGCCTTCCAGGCTCGGCCATTGGTATTCGTCCCACCATGTGAGTGATGACGGTACCGCGGGCCGTCTCCTGGCTGGTCCTGGCGTTGAGCCCCGCAGGCAAGGTGCACGAACTGCCGCTCACCGTCGCGTCAGGCCATCCTGGCCGGACAGGCGATACAGCTACGTCGCCAGAGGCAGTCGAAGGATAAACGGCCATCCGAGCCCCGAGCAGGACTCGCCCCCGTGCCCCGCGCGGGCACGGGGGGCACCTATCAACTGAACTCACAGTGACGCTCCCCCACATGGGCGCACATCCGAACGCGTGAGCGATCCTTCTCGTCTGGAGCTGCTGCGGTTCACCAGCCGGGTAAGCGAGCAGCAGGCGACGGCTGCGCTACGGCAGATCGACGGATGGACCGCGAAAGAGGAGCGGCGTGACGCGGAGCGCCGGCGCGGTGAGAAGATGCGCCAGCCGCCCCCGGAATGGCTGCTCCAGCACGGTCTGAACCCGAAGAACATCGACGCGGTGCACACGGGTGACCGCTGGGCGGTCGCCGGATCCGATCGCTGCCGTCCGGATACGGCGCTGGGCTTGCTGGAGTGGCCATCACGGGGGCTGCTGCCCGATCTTCCCGCACAGGAACCCGCCACCTGACCAGCCGCCGCCGCTGGTGGCCGATCCCCCGGCCCTGCACGGCCCACTCGAATCCGAAGCGTCTCACGCGATCGGCCGGCCACGAATACCGCGGCGGCACCGTCGATACGCGACTGCTGTTCCGAAGTGAAGACGAAGCCGTCGACCGGCCGGACGATGTCCGACTCCGCGGTGGCCTCGGCAACGCGCGAGGTCGCCGCCGGCCGTTCCGTCCCAACCGGGGGGATCCGGCGCAGCCCGCCAGTGCGTGGCTCGCGCATCCAATGCCGACCGCCTCGATCGACTCGCTGCCGGCGGGGCGAATTTCGCGGCGTTCTCCACCAGTTGCCCACCGCCCGCCTGGACGGTGGGGATGCGGCGCGCGCACGGGCAGGAGCCGGCCCGGACCGCGCCCGCGCGCGCTGAGTCCCTTGAACGGCCGCACCAGTCCCGGAAGTCCAGCGCGCTCAAGAGCGGAGGATCATGCATCGTGGGTGGAGCGGGGCATCGCCGGTAGGCTGCTCCGATGCGCACGATCGAGCTGTTGCTGGACGGGGCGGCCGATCTCGTCGTCCGGGACGCCTGGCGGCGGCTCGCGGAGGCGGGGCTGCCCAGCCAGGCACGCCACCGCTCACCGACCAACAGCCCGCACCTCACCCTGGCCGCGTGCCCGGAGCTGACCGCAGCGATCCGCTGGGAGCTCGCCGGGGTGGCGGCCGCCCTGCCGCTGCCGGTGCGGTTCACCGGCGTGGTCCGCTTCGAGCGGCCGACCTCGGTGCTGGCCTGGGCGCTCGAACTGGACGCCGCCCTGGCCGGCCTGCACGGGCGGGTGTGGGACGCGGTGGTCTCGGACAGCCCGCCCGGGACGCTCAACCCGCTGCACGACCCCACGCGCTGGAGCCCGCACATCACCCTCGGCCGTACGCGGCGGGCGGGTGCCTTCGCCGGGCGCCGGGTCGCCGCGCTGCTGCCGACACCGCCGGCCCCGGTCTGGCTCACCACCCTGCGCAGCTATGACACCGAGACCGGCGCCCTGGAGATGATCGGATGACTCACATGGGCTGCGGTGCCGCGGCGGCGCGGACGCCTACGATCGACGTGTGAGCAAGTGGAGCAGAAGCCTGACCGCGGCCGGCGTCACCGATCCCGGGGCGCGCCGGGACTACGAGGAGCAGCGGCGGCTGGTGGCGCGGTTCCGGCCGGCCTCCTACCTGGCCGTTCGTCTGCTGCTGCCGCGGCCGGTGTTGCCGCACGTGGTCGCGATGACGGCCGTGATGCACCACGGCGACAACCTCCTGGACACCGGTCCGCGACCGCACCGTGAGGCGGCGTGGGCTGCCTGGGAGCGGCGGGTGCGCGACGGGCTGACGGCCGGTACGAGTGACGACGCGCTGGTCCGCACGCTGTTGTTCACCGTCGCCGCCCGCCCCCGGCTCGGATGGGCGGTGGAGGAGTACCTGTCCACCGCGAGGGCCGAGCTGGAGTTCGCCGGCTTCGCGACGGAGGACGACTACCAGTCGTACGTGGACGCCTACTCCCTTCCGGCGTTCATGCTGGTGGCCGAGTTGCTGGGGCCGGACGGCGACGACGACGGGCGGTACCGGGCGGCGTGCCGGATGTTCATCGACGGCAGCCAGCGGCTCGACTTCGTCAACGATCTCGCCGAGGACCTGCGGGACGGGCGCCTGGGCATTGCGGCGAGCACGCTGGAGAAGTTCTCCGTCACGCCGGACGACCTGGCCGCGGGGCGCTCCCCCGCCGGCCTGCCGGAGTTGCTGGACGATCAGCTCGGTCTGGCCCGTGCCGCGCTCCTGGAGAGCAGGCGGCTGACGGGGCTGGTCCCGGCCGGCAGCCGACGGCTGGTGCGGGCCCTGATCGAGATCGAGCTGCTCACGGCGGACGCCGCACGCGAACGCGGACCGGCGCTCCTGCGCGCGGCGGCCGGTCCGCCGAAGACGGGGGCGGCGCGGACCCTGGTGCGTGCGCTGCTGGGCAGCGGCGGGTGACGGGCCGGTCGGTCGGGCCGGTCACTCGGCCGAGCCCGAGCCACCCGCCGATGTGTCACGCCGAGGTCAGTTCCGCCCGCTGCGCCCGGCGCCGGGCGGCCACTGCGGGACCGAGCGCGGGTACGGCGGCCAGCAGGTGTCTGGTGTACGGGTCCCGGGGTGATCGTGGACCTCGTCCGCGGGTCCGGTCTTGGCGATCCGGCCGTGGCGCATCACCGCGACACGGTCGCTGACCTGGCGGACCACGGCGAGGGCGTGGGCGATGAAGGCGAGCGCGAGCCCGAGTTCGCGCTGAAGTTCGCCGAGCAGGGCGGCGACCTGTGCCTGGGTGCGACGTCCGGCGCGGAGACCGGCACGTCGCAGACGATGACCCGGGGGCCGGCCGCCAGGGGCCGGGCGATGCCGACGCGTTGACGCTGGCCGCCGCTGAACTCGTGCGGGTAGCGGTCGTTGTGCCGCCGCTGCCAGGCCGACGCGTTCCAGCAGTTCCGTCACACCCCCGGTGACGTGCGGCTCGTCGCGCTCGCGCAGCGGTCGGCTGTCGACTCGCCGATGCTCCGGCGCGGGGTGAGGGAGGAGACCGGGCCCTGGAAGACCATCTGGACGGACGGGTCGACGCCCGTGGGCGGGTGCTCGCCGAAGCGGAGCTGCCCAGTCGTGGGCTCCAGCCCGCCCGACCAGCATCCGGCCGAGCATGGTCTTGCCGCTGCCGCTCTCGCCGACGATGCCAAGGGTCTCGCCGCGGCGGACGGTCAGGGACACGTCGTCCACGGCCGTACCGGGTCGACGCGGGGGACGGCGGCGAGCAGCGTGCGGGTGTAGGGCTGTGCGGGGGGCGTCAGTACGTCTCCGGCCGCACCTTGTTCGACCAGGCTGCCGTACCGTCGGCGCCGACGTGATCCTGGCCGATGTCCTCACCGACACCCGGCGCATCCTCGCCATCGTCGGCCTGGACCAGATCTTCACCATGCGCTCCGGCGTCGTCGATGAGGAGTAACGATTCCTGACAGCAGGAGGCTCCTGGACCTTCGGGGTTGACGGTGTGTCAGTTCGCGTTGAGGCCGACATTGAAAGCAAGCGATGTGCCTCAGAGCATGGCGTGCTCGATGTGGGAGAACGTATACGGGGCAGTCGGACCCGCGCCGCCTCACATCCGGGATCTCAGCACGTCGGCCTCACAGCCCGGCGCGAAGGGATCGAAGCCGTGCTCGGTCAGCCAGCGAACTGCCAGCAGGCTGCGCAAGGACCACCACGCCTGGATCACGTCGAGGTCGATGGCGGTGCCATAACCGGCGACGACGCCGTCGAGGTGCTCCTCGTGTCCGAGCGTGAAGGTGGCGAGGTCGTACAGGGCATCGCCCTGGCCCGCCTCGGACCAGTCGATGATGCCGGTGACCTCGTCGCCGTCGACGAAGACGTGCGCGATCTGCAGGTCGCCGTGCGTGAACGCCGGAGTCCACGGTCGCAGCGCGGCCTCGGCGACCTGGCGGTTGCGGGTGACCAGGTCGGCCGGCAGGACGCCGTTCGTCACGAGCGACTCGCACTCGTCGCCGAGTTCCGCCGCCAGCGCGGCGATGCTCCGCCCGGCCCGGCCCGCCCGGGGCGGCAGCGGCGCGTCGTGCAGCTTCCGGATGGCGGCGCCCGCCGCGGCCCACGCCGCCGGCGACCCGGTCGCCGGCCCGCCGAGGCGCCCTAGCGTGGTCCCCGGGAGTGCGGCGATCGCGAGCACGGGCGGCTTGCGCCACAGGACCTCTGGGGTCGGGACCGGCGCGCGGGACATCGCATCGACCTCGACGTCGGTGCGCGCCTGGTCGGCGTCCACCTTCAAGAACACGTCGCCGACGCGCAGCGTCGCACGCTCGGAATGAGAGACGACGACTTTGACCTCATCCATGGGCGACAGTGTCCCGCAGATGATCGCCGGCGTCGCCGGGTTTCCTGACGCAGCACCTGGCGGACGAACTCGGCCCGCACAGGGGCAACATGGTCTCCGTCCAGCCCGGCGCCACGCGGACCCGTGCCTGGCTGGACAACCTGGCGATCGGGCGGCCGCCACGGGGGTGATCCGGCGGAGGTGGAGGAGCGGACCGCCGCGTCCGTCTCCATCGGACGGGTCGTCGAACCGCGCGAGGTGGCGGCGGTGATCGCCTTCCTGGCCAGTCCCCTCAGAGTGGCGATCAACGGCGGCACGGGGGCGGAATGGGTGCCTCGCCGTCGCACCGGTGGACGTCACCCGTCGGCTACGGTCCGGGCGGCCGTGGTCGGGCCCCAGTAGCCGAGCAGCCAAGCAGCCGAGCCGGACGGTCGGATCGCTCCGCCTCAGTGCCTGGCCTGACCCGGAGCGGGCCGCACACGCTCCCTGACCTCTCCCCGACCGCCACCGGACCGCCACCGGTGACCTTCCTTCCCGCACCTGTCCGCCGCGCGGCGGCGCAGGTAGTCTGCCGGGGACGCTCGACCCTGTCCCGCTCATGACACTTCACAGTCTCCTCGCCCGTGGGGTGAGCCGCGGTCGACTCGTCAGCGGCCGCCCCCGGGGCCCGCACCGAGGCCGCGACACAGCCTCCCTCACCCAAGGAGCCCGTATGGCAGCACCGCTCAACCGTCGCGCCGTTCTCGCCGCCGGCGCGGGCGCCGCCGTCGGCCTGTCACTGCCCGGCGGCACCGTCCACGCCGACGACCGCACGCCGACCGGCGTGCGGTTCGCCCTCAACGCCCAGGTGCTCGACGGCGGCGAACAGGTCACCTCGGTCACCCTCAGGACCGCCCGGCTCGGCCCGATCGACCCGTCCCGGCTGACCACCGCCACCTTCGGCGTGCACGCCAGAGCCACCAGCCCGATCCCCGTCGGCGCCGATGACGTGATCTTCGGGGAGTACGACCTCGACCGCATGGTGACCGCCGTCCGGCTCGACCACCGCGGCGACATCGTGCTCGAACTGAGCCACGCCGAGGGGCAGAGCGGGGGCGGCACGCTGGGCTACCTCGCGGGCAGGGGCCGCAACTTGGTGCTCGACCTCACGTACACCATCACTCAGCACACGCCGATCACCCTGCGCGGCAACCGGCCCCTCACCATCGGCCACTTCGTGCAGAGCCCTCGGCTCTCGGACCCCGAGGTGGACGCGTTCAGCTCCCACGTCTCCGCCTCGGGCATGAAGTACCGGCTGTACTCACCCACCCGCCCCCGCTCCTCCCGACGGGGCGGACACCCGCTGATCGTCTGGCTGCACGGCGGGGGCGAGGGCGCGTCGCTGCCCGACGGCTACTACGACAACGAGACCACGCTGCGGGCCAACCGCGGCGCCCTGGGATTCGCCACCCCCGAGGCGCAGCGCGTCTTCGGCGGCGCGTACGTCCTCGCCCCGCAGAGCACCTCCGCCTGGATGCAGGACGGCCCCCGCTTCGCCCCGCTCATCCACGAGATCATCCGCGACGTCACGCGCGACAACCACGTCGACCCCGACCGCGTCTACGTCGCCGGCTGTAGCAACGGCGGCTACATGAGCCTGAAGATGACCACCGCCTACCCCACCCTGTTCGCCGCCTCCGTACCGGTCTGCGGAGTCGTCACGCCCCGCCGGCCCGGTGACGAACCGTTGATCCCCGACAGCGAACTGACGAGGATCAGCACACCCACCTGGCTCGTCGCCTCCCGGGACGACACCACGGTGGACCCGCAGGCCAACACCGTCCACGCGCACGAGTTGATACCCGGCTCGCTGATGACGCTGTACGACCAGGTCACCTGGAACAGCCACCGGTTCGACGGCCACTGGTCGTGGATCTACGTCGCCCGCAACGACCCCGCCATCGGCGGGACGCACGTCTGGCAGTGGATGGCAGCCCGGCACAGGCACTGACAGCGGCACGCCCGGGCAGGGCCGTACTCCTCCAGCCCAGGACAGTCCCGCACAAGACACGTGTGCTGCCTCTCAAGGTCTCCCCGTATGGGTGAATGTGGTGATGGCCCGGCACGTCATCGGCGCTCCACCCAGCAGGCTTTGGTGGCCGGGACCGGTTGAGGGGACGAGGGGTGGGGGTGTGGCGGTTGCAGGACCAGGCTTCCTTACGTGATCGGGCACGCTATGTGTTCGACCGGACGCTGGCGCGCAGCACGGGGGCCCTGCTCGGCTGGCTCGCCCTGGGCTGCCTGGCGGTCGTCGTCCCGGTCAGTGCCCTGTTGGTGTGGACCGATCCCGACGCACCGCGCTCGCTGTCCGACCGGCTGCTCGCCGTGTGGCGCACCAGCGCGGAGACCATGCGGCTGGGCGGGGTGACCGGCGCGCCGGTGCGGATGCTGCTGTCCGTGCTGCTCGGGCTGATCGCCCTGCTGTGCGTGTCGACGGTCGTCGGTGTCGTCACCACCGGTCTCGGGGACCGGCTCACCGAGCTGAGACGCGGTCGCTCCACGGTCCTGGAGCGTGGTCACGCGGTGGTACTGGGCTGGTCCGAGCATGTGTTCACCGTGGTCGGGGAGCTGATCGCGGCCGGCGGCGTCGGCGGGCGAGGCGTGGTCACCGTACTGGCCGACCTGGACTCGACCGACATGGAGCGGGCGCTGCGTGGCGCCCTGGGGCTCACCGACGGCGTGCGGCTGGTGTGCCGCACCGGGGCGCCGACCGATCCCGAAGCGCTGGCGCTGGTCGCTCCGCAGGCGGCGGGCACCGTGGTGGTCCTGCCCGACGAGGGGCCCGACGGCGACCTGGCCGTCGTCCGGGTGCTCCTCGCGCTGCGCGCGCTGCTCGGCGCCCGGCCCGGTCCGCCGGTGGTCGCCGCCGTCCGCGAGGAGCGCTACCGGTACGCCGCCGAGCTGGCCGCGGGGCCCGGCGGCACCGTGCTGGAGACCGACCGCGTCACCACGCAGCTGCTGGTCCAGACGGCGCGACAGCCGGGGCTCTCGGCCGCGCTGCGCGACTTGCTGGACTTCTCCGGCGCCGAGTTGCACCTGTTCGACGTCCCGGAGGCGGCCGGGCTCCCCTTCGACGAACTGGCGCTGCGCCGGCCGGAGACATGCGCGGTCGGTCTGCTGCGGACGGACGGCCGCGCCGTCCTCACCCCGGCGCCCGGCACGCTCGTACGGCCCGGTGACCGGCTGGTGGCCGTGGCCCACGACGGCCGCTCCGTGCCGCTCGACACCTGCCGGGCCCCCGTGGACGCCTCCGCCATGGCGCCCGGCCGGGCCTGGCCGAAGCGTCCGTCGCGGATGCTGCTGCTGGGCTGGAACCGGCGGGCACCCCTCCTCGTGGAGACCCTGCGCCGCACGGTCCGGCCGGGCTCGCGCCTCGACGTCGTCGCCGGACCGGAGACCGGCACCGCCGGGATCCGCGTCCCGCGTTCCCGGGGCGCCGCGGGCCTCCACGTCGAGCACCACGTCGGCGATCTCGACCGTCCGGACTCCCTCACCGGCGTGGACCTGGCCGACTACGACAGTGTGATCGTGCTCGGCGCCGACCACGACGGCGGCCCGGTCCGGCCGGACGACCGCACCCTGCTGACCCTGCTGATGCTGCGGTCCGTGGCGGCGGCCACCGGCCGCGCGCCCGCGGTGGTGGCCGAGTTGTGCGACATCCGCAGCCGGGCGGTGGTGCCCGCAGGCCCGGTCACCGACGCCGTCGTGCGCGGCGAGCTGACCGCTCTGCTGCTGGCACAGATCGCCCACCGTCCCGGCCTGACCGCTGTGTTCGAGGAGCTCTTCGACACCCGGGGCGGGGCGCTGGCGCTGCACCCGGCGCAGCGGTACGTGCTGCCCGGCCGTGAGGCGTCGTTCGCGACCGTCATGGCGGCGGCGCTGCGGCGCGGCGAGTGCGCGATCGGCTACCGCGCCGCTGCCGCTGCTGCCCCGCGCCCCGCCGACGGCCTGCGGCTGTGCCCCGGTGGCACGGACCGGCGTGTCTGGGCCGCCGGGGACGAGATCCTGGTGGTGACGGCCGGACCGGCGGCTCCCGGCGGCGGCCACCGCACGGCGCCCGCCGTACGATCGGAACCGGACGAGGGCGACGCGGCGGACCAGCGGGCCTCGGCCTGAGCCGACGTGCCACGCCCGCCCCGCCCACCCGGGCCCATCTCGGGCCGCGACCGCGGGACCGCGCGACCGTGATCGCCGATGCGCGGGAGCGGGAGCCGTTGCGGATCAGCAGCGGAGCCGGGACCACCCAGTGCCTGGGCGACCCGCTGCTCGTACTGGGTGAGGCGGCCCGCCTTCAGCCGCGCGGTGCCCGGTGGCGCGTGCAGGAGTCGCCTCGTCACCTGCCCGGTCGGTCCGGGTCGGTGTCCGGTCCGGGGGTGCCCTCCTCGACCTCTGCCAGCGCGGGGTCGAGGAGGCGGGAGAGGAAGTGCCGGGTGCGTTCGTGGCGCGGGGCGCCGATGACCTGGGCCGGGGTGCCGTCCTCGACGACGACGCCGCCGTCCATGAAGACCACCCGGTCGGCGACCTCGCGGGCGAAGGACATCTCGTGCGTCACCACCATCATGGTCATGCCCTCACGGGCGAGCGACCGCATCACCGCGAGGACGTCACCGACCAGTTCCGGGTCGAGTGCCGAGGTCGGCTCGTCGAACAGCATCACAGAGGGGCCCATGGACAGCGCGCGGGCGATGGCGACGCGCTGCTGCTGGCCGCCGGAGAGCGACGCCGGGTAGGCGCGCGCCTTCTCCGCCAGGCCGACCCGGTCCAGATTCTCGGCGGCGACCCGGCCGGCCGCCGCCTTGTCCCGGCGCAGCACCCGCCGCTGAGGGAGCGTCAGGTTCTCGGTCACCGTGAGGTGCGGGAAGAGGTTGAACTGCTGGAAGACCATGCCGATACGGCGGCGTGCGGCATCGATGTCGACGTCCGGGTCGGTGAGTTCGGTGCCGCCGACGAACACCTGCCCCCGGGTGGGTTCCTCCAGCAGGTTCACGCAGCGCAGCAACGTGGACTTGCCCGAGCCCGACGGGCCGATGACACACACCACCTCGCCCTGGCCGATCTCCAGGTCGATGCCGCGCAGCACCTCGTTGTCGCCGAACGCCTTGTGCAGGCCCTGGACGCGGATCTCCGGTCGGCTCATTTCACGGCCTCCTGGGCTTTCGCCTCCATGCGGCGTACCACGAAACCGAGCGGGATCGTCACCAGCAGGTAGCACAGGCCGGCGACGAGGATCGGCGTGGAGTTGGCGGTCGTACTGGCGAGGTCACGGCCGTACTTGGACAGTTCGCGCTCTTGCAGCGTGACACCGAGGAACAGCACCAGGGAGGAGTCCTTGAACAGCAGCACCAGTTCGTTGGT
Source organism: Streptomyces sp. JW3 (assembly GCF_052216785.1). Classification (NCBI taxonomy): domain Bacteria; kingdom Bacillati; phylum Actinomycetota; class Actinomycetes; order Kitasatosporales; family Streptomycetaceae; genus Streptomyces; species Streptomyces sp. JW3. The sequence goes on from NZ_JBQOUX010000048.1 coordinate 34,986, forward strand.
GAGCGGCGGCAGGATGATCCGGAAGGCCTGCGGAATGATGATCGAGACCATGGCACGGGCGGGTGAGAAGCCGAGTGAGCGCGCGGCCTCCATCTGCCCTTTGGGAACGGCCTGGATGCCCGCCCGAATCGTCTCGGCCATGTACGCCGCCGCGACCAGGCCGAGCGCCAGGGCGACCTTGCCGTAGGTGCCGCCGATGATCTCCGTCCCGGGGAAGGCAAGCGGAATGGCGACCCCGATGAAGATGAAGATCAGCAGGGCGGGCAGCCCCCGGAAGATCTCGATGTAGACGCCGGCCAGCCATCGGTAGGGGCCGACCGACGACAGCCGCATCAGCGCGATGACCATGCCGAGCGCGAGCCCGACCGCGAAGCCGGACACGGTGTACAGGACGGTGTTCTTCAGGGCCAGGGTGATGACCTCGGGGAACATCTCCCCCGCGATGCCGGCCTGGGCGAACTGGTTGCGCAGCCGACCCCAGTCCGCGGACAACGCGAAGCCCACCACGGCGGCGACGAACACGGCGTACTGCACACCGCGCGACAGACTCCGTTTCTGCCGCCGGCTCAGCCCCTTACGACGTGGCACGGTGTCGATGCCGGGGCCGGCGTCGCTCATGACTCGGACGGGGAGGCGGACGCCGCCTCGTACGGACCGATCCACTGCTCGTAGATCTTCTTGTACGTGCCGTCGGCCTTGGCATCGGTGATCGCCTTGTCGATGGCCTCGGTGAGCGCGGTGTTGCCCTTCTTCACGGCTATGCCGTACTGCTCACCGGTTTCCAGGTTGTCGACCATCGTGAAGGCGTCGGCGGTGGCCTTGTCCTTCAACCAGCCCTGCACCACCGGGTAGTCGATGACCACGGCCTTGACCTGGCCGGTGCGCAGACCGTTGAGGACGGCGTCGGAGGACTCGAAGGAGACCGGGTCGAAGCCCTCCTTCTTGACGTACTCCTCGCCGGTGGTCTGGGCCTGGGCGCCGAGCTTGACCTTCTTGGCCCTGATGTCGGCCAGCGACGTCACACCGGCCTTCTTGTCGACCAGCACGGCCTGCGTGGCGTCGAAGTAGGGGACCGAGAAGTCGAGGTTCTTCTCGCGTTCCTCGGTGATGGTCATGCCGGCCGCGGCCAGGTCGCACTCACCGGAGTTGAGGAAGGCGCCGGTCTTGAAGTTCTCGAACGGCGTGTCGAGGATCTCCTGCTTCACCTTGAGGGCATCGGCGACCAGGTCGATCAGTGCCACGTCGAAGCCCTGCACCTTGCCGTCGATCTCCGACTGGAACGGCGGGTACGGCAGATGGGTGCACGTGGTGAGCCGGCCGGCCTTGACCAGTTCCACTCCGCCGGCCGTGGTTTTCGAGGCGCCCCCGTCGTCGGTGGAGGTGCAGGCCGACACGAGCAGCAGCCCCGCCGCCGCGGTGGCGGCGGCGAAGACACGGGTGTGGCGCCCGGGGAGCGTGATCACGGGGAGCCTTCCTGTTGAGAAGCTGAGAGACGATGATCTCGGATCATAAGGTTATCTATGAGAAAGGCCAACGACGGCTTGTCACGGGAGTTGATCCGCGAGCAGGAGCGTCGCGACGCCAAGCCCTTCCCCGTCCCGGCTCACCTTCGTGGCGGACGATGTCGAGAAGACGTCACCGGCTACGTCCCAGGGGTACCAGCCCCTCCGGGGCGTGAAGAAGAAGGAGACACCAGCATGGCGATTCAGCGGATGGACAACGTCGGCATCGTGGTCGAGGACATGGAGGCCGCCATCGCGTTCTTCGTGGAACTCGGCATGGAACTGCAGGGCCGGACGGAGGTCGAGGGTCTCTTCGCCGACCAGTGCACCGGACTCGACGGCGTCCACTGCGACATCGCGATGCTCCGGACCCCGGACAGTCACAGCCGACTCGAGCTGGCGAAGTACCGCAGCCCCGCGGCGATCAGCACCGGACCGCGCGACCAGCCGCACAACATCCTGGGCACGCACCGCGTCATGTTCGCCGTCGACGACATCAAGGACACCGTCGCCCGGCTGCGCACGCACGGCGCCGAACTCGTCGGCCAGCTGGCGCAGTACGAGGACAGCTACCGGCTCTGCTACGTCCGTGGCCCCGAGGGCATCATCGTCGGCCTGGCCGAGCAGCTCGGCTGAAGGCCGGCGGCGGCGGAGCCGGTGCGCTGACGAGTTCTGCGGAGCCACCACCGTCCGGACCCGGTCCACCGTGCTCTTGGACGCGACGGCCGGCACAGCCTGGCGGAGTCCCGGTGCTCGCTCCGAGACGACCGGCGGGGGCCTCCCCGAGAGGATGCGGCGTGCCTGGCGATACGCTCGCACCGCACCGCACCACCCGAAGGACACCTTGTGCTCACGCCGTACGCCGCGCATTTCGACGCCCCAGCCGGATACCTGGACTTCGCCCGCTTCGGTCCGCCGTCACGGGACGCCGTGGACGCCACCGCGCGGGCCGTGGAAGCCTCGGCGCGGGCGACCCACGCGACCGTGGACGAGCTGATGCGGGCGGAGGAGGCCGCGCGGGACGCGGCAGCGCGGCTGGCGGGCGCGGACGCGGCGCACACCGTCCTGCTGCCCAACGCCTCGACCGGTCTGTTCCACGCGGCGTTCGGGCTGCCGCACGGAACCGTACTGGCGCCGCGCGGCGACTTCCCGTCGAACCAGTACCCGTGGCGGCGCGCGGCGGAACTGGGGCGGGCCGCGCCGCGCTGGCTGGAGCCGGCACCCGGCAGCGGTGTCACGCCCGACCTGGTGCGGGAGTCGCTGACGGACGAGGTCGTCGCGCTGTCGGTGAGCGCGGTGGACTTCCGCACCGGGTTCAAGGTGGATCTGGCCGCGCTGAGGGAGGTGATCGGCCCGGACCGGCTGCTAGTGGTGGACGCCATCCAGGCTTTCGGTGTGGCCGAGATGCCCTGGCAGGCGGCCGATGTCGTGATCGCGGGCGGGCAGAAGTGGCTGCGGGCGGGATGGTCGACCGGGTTCGCCACCCTGTCCGACCGGGCGCTGGAGGTGCTGCAACCGGTACTCACCGGGTGGACGGGCGTCCAGGACGTCGGTGTCTTCGACGGCATCGAGCACCCGCCCGCCCCGGACGCGCGCCGCTGGTCCATCACCAACCTCAGTCCGGTCACGGCCGCGTCCTTCGCAGCCGCGCTGGAACTGGTGGAGCGGTACGGAGTCGCGGCGATCGAGAGCGCGGTCGCCGCGCGGATCGCCGAACTCGCCGAGACCGTCGAGAAGTTCGGGGGCAGGGTGCTGTCTCCGGCCGATCCGGCACGGCGGGCGGGCATTCTCTCGTTCGCCGTGCCGGGGCACGATCCGGCGGCGGTGGCACGGGCGCTGCACAGGCACGGGGTGACGCCGACGGTACGGGCTGACTCGTTGCGCCTGTCACCGCACGCCTCGACACCGGCGGCGGCGGTGCAGCGGGTGGCGGCAGCACTGGCCTCGGTGCAGGCGTCCGACGAGAGGGCCGGCACGTAAGGAAGCCGGTGCGGAAGCCGAAGGCGCCACCGGAGCCGGGGCGGACAGCGGGTGCCGCCCGTCCCGGGGTGTGGAGGTACGCCGGGGGCCGGGCGGCCGCCCCGGCTGCACGCGTGGCGGTCGGCCGGTCCCGGCTCAGTAGATGCTCAGGCCGTACGCGGAGAGCCACTCGACCACCGGCTGGTAGTAGGTGAAGCCGCCCGAGGCGCAGTTCCCGCTGCTGCCGACGATGATGCCGAGAGCCGTGCCGCCGGTGAACGCCGGGCCGCCGGCGTCCCCGGCTTCTGAGCAGACGTTCGACCGGAACAGACCGTACACGCTGCCGTCGCCGTAGTTGACGGTCACATTGACCGCCTGAACGGTTCCGCACCGGTACCCCGTGGTCCGTCCGACGTGGCAGACCTGCTGCCCGACGACGGGATTGGCCGCGGTGGTGATGTCGCGGGTACCGGTCCCGCCCAGCGAGACCTCGCCCGGGTAGGAGGACGTCGTGCTGGTGTACCGGATGGCCGCGTAGTCGTTGCCCGGATAGCTCACCCCGGCGGTGACACCGACGGCTACGGTCAGGGCGGAGTCGGCGTACCAGGTGCCGCCGGCGGCTTGGGCGGCGCACCGGCCGGACATCAGGGCGTACAGCGCGGAGCCGGACCGGGCGTTGAAGCCGACGGCGCAGCGGGTGGACGTACTGTAGAGCGGGTCGCCGCCGCGCACCACGGCGCTTGCCCGTGCCTCTCCCCGCTCCCCCGCCCGGGCGTCCGGTCCGAGGGCGGCGGACCAGCCGAACAGCAGGGCGAGGACGAGGACCGCCCGCAGGGCGGCTCTGCGGAAACTGACGGAACGTGCAGGGTTCACCGTGACCTCCTACGGCCTGTGCCCGCCATTGTGAGGCTCGCGGCCGCGGACGGTGAGTCCGGAAACCGCCAGTCCTGAGGCGCCGCCGAAACCTGATGCCCCACCCCCACTCCCTTCACACGCACCGGTAATACGAACGTACGAGTCAAGGGTGACAGATGGCCATTTGGTCGGTCCGGTCCGCCTTCGCGCTGCCACACTTCTGCCAGCGAGGACTGGGCCGGGGCGGTGAAGCGGGGTGGGTGTGACCGAGCAGTGGGCGGCCGATCATGCCGTTCCGGACGAGTCGGGGGTGGGCATCAAGGATCAGGGACAGCACGGCGGAGGACCCGTTCGTGCGGTGCCTCGGCACGTGGCCTGCGTGATGGACGGCAACGGCCGCTGGGCGCAGCGGCGTTCACTCCCCCGCACGGCCGGGCACCGGGCGGCCGAGACCACCGTCATCGATGTCATCGAGGCGGCCCGCGCCTGCGGCGTGCAGTGGCTCAGCCTGTACGCCTTCAGCACCGAGAACTGGAACCGTCCCGAGCCCGAGGTCGAGTACCTGATGCGGCTGGTGCGCCGGGTCGTGCGCAAGCACGCGCCGTTGCTGCTGGCCCGTGGCATCCGGTGCCGCTTCCTCGGCGTCACCGATCCGCGCATTCCCCGCCAACTGGCCCAGGACTTCGACGACCTGACGACACTGACCGCCGGCAACCGGGGAATGACGCTGACCGTCGCCTTCGACCACGGCGGGCGCCGGGACATCGTCGAGGCCGCGAGGTCGCTGATCCGCAGCGGGACGAGTGCCGAAGAGCTGACCGAGCAGCTCTTCGCGAAGCACCTGCCGTTTCCCGACACCCCCGACGTGGATCTGGTCATCCGCACCTCCGGCGAGCAGCGCATCTCCAATTTCATGCTCTGGCACGTCGCCTACGCCGAATGGGTCTTCCCCAAGGTGCTCTGGCCGGACTTCCGCGCCCCCGACTTCCTCGCCTGCCTGGACACCTACCGGCGCCGCGACCGCCGCTTCGGCGGCGTGCCACCCACGACCGACGGAGACCCATCATGACGTCCGCCCCCACTGAAACGGCCGACGAGGCACCCCTGTTCGGGCCGGCCTCGCAGTTCAATACCTTTTTCGACGACCCGCGCTGGGCGCTCGCCCTGATCCGCGCCACGGTGCTGGAAGCCGCCCACCCGCAGGTCGGCGCCGCCCTCATCGACAACTCCACCTTCGTCGCCCATCCCTGGCGCCGGCTGCGCAACACGTTCGTCAGCATGCGGCGCATGTTCGGCACCGACCTGTCGGTGCGGGAACGGGAAGCCGCCCGGCTCAACCGGCTGCACGCCCGGATGAGCGGTTCCGACTCCCGTGGCCGTGCCTACGACGCGATGGACCGGGCGACCCGGGCCTGGGTGGTCGCCACGCTCTTCGAGAGCGCCGTCACGATGTGCCGGCTGAGCGGCCAGCCGCTCGGCCAGGACACGATGGAGCGGATGTACGCCGAGTACCGTGCGTACCTCGCCGCGCTCGACGGGGACGCAGCCGAGCTGCCGGAGGAACTGAAGGACTTCTGGCGGTACTTCGACGGCGTCGTCGAGAACGAACTGGAGAACACCGAGGCGGCCCGCATCATCCTCTACCGGCTCTTCGACCACCTGCCCGCCCCGGCGCTGCTCAAGGGCGCGCCCACCCTGTGGGCGGCCGGGCGGGCGGTCGTCGGTCCGCTCCTCGGCGTGATCACCGTCGCCTCCCTCCCGGAGGCGTACCGGCGCCGGGCCGGCCTGCCGGAGATGCCCGGCGCCTCGACCCTGATGCAGGGTGCCTACCTCACCGCCGGGCTGGCCCGCTTCCTGCCGCAGGGCTGGCTCAACGCCGAGACCGTCATCGAAACCCTCTCCCTGTCACCCGACAGCGACGACCTCCGCGTCCCGGTCATGACGGCTGTGCGGTCCCGGATGAAGCGTGCGTCGGCTCTGCTCCGTCTCCTCGCGCCGCCACCGGCCGGTGACCCGGCCCCGACGACTTCGCCGGGGCCGGGAGGCGGCCGGCGTTCGGCCGAGGAGTTCTTCCGGGAGGTGCTGGACCAGACCGGTGACGGCCACCTCGACTGGCCCGACCTCGCCGCCATGGCACGCGAGCTGGCCACCCGCCTCGACCTCGACGAACCCGAGGAGACCCGGCTCTACGACGCCTTCGCCGCCTGGTGGCGCGAACTCCAGGCCGCCCTCGACACGGACGGTGACGGCCGGGTCAGCGCCGCCGAGTACGCCGCCGCCGTGCCCTCCCTGGCCGGCCCCGCGCTCATCCGCGTCGCCGAGGTCCTCTTCGACGCCACCGACAAGGACGGCAACGCGAGCATCGACGCGGCCGAGTACCGGACGCTGTTCCGCACCGCCTTCCACCGCGACCTCACCACGGCGGACGGCGCCTACGGCCGCAGCGCCTTCGTGGGCGACTTCCTCTCCTTCATGTCAGGACGCCGTTCGGGCACTCCGTACGACCCCCTCCTCGCCGACGCCTGAGGCGGGCCGGGCGGCACGCCGGCGCGGGAGGAGCCGAGCCAGGTGGCTGCGACGGGTCCGACGCCGCACGCGTGTCCGTCAGCGCGCTCGGTGGCTGTCAGCAGGTTCAGTGACATCTCCCCCGTTCCCCCCGCACGTGCGGGCACCGCGGGTGAAGGTGATCGCCTTGTCGGACTTCGTCGGGGACGGTAACAGGGAGGTACGGTGCGGGTGGCGCTGACCGGGGCCACGGGTTTCCTCGGACTCCGGCTCCTGGACGAACTGCTGCGCCGCCACCGGTCGGTCACGGTGCTCGCGCGCGGTGCGCCGGACCAGGTGCTGGAGCGCCTCACCAGGGGCCTCGACCGGTTCGCCGCCCCTCACACGACCGCCGGCCTCGCCGCCCGGGTGCACGTGGTGCCGGTCCGGCTCACCGAGGAGAACCTCGGGCTGACCGGCAGCGCCCACCGGGAACTGGCGGACGCGCTGGACGTCGTCTGGCACTGCGCCGGGAACACCACCCTCGACGGCGACCCGGCCGTACTGCGCCGGGTGAACGTCGAGGGCACCCGGCAGGTGCTCGCCCTGGCCGGAGCGGGCCGCCGGCTGCCCGCCGTGTTCCATGTCTCCACCGCGTTCGTGGCCGGGGCGCGCCGCACCGGGACGGTGTACGAGGACGAACTGACCGACGCCTACGGCTTCGAGGGCAGCTACGAGCGGTCCAAGTACGAGGCGGAGCGGCTGGTGCACGCCTGGGCGCGCGCCACCGGCCGGCCGGCGGTGGTCTTCCGGCCCAGCGTGCTGACCACCGGCCTGCCGCCCCACCCGGACCTGCCGGAACACCCGCTGCTGAACATCGAGCGAGCGCTGACCGAGATCGGGCGGGAGCACTTCGGGCCCGGCCGGGGACCGGAACTGCTCCTGCCCGGCCAGAGCCGGTTCCGGCTCGCGGGCCGGCCGGACGGGCAGCTCAACCTGACGCCGGTGGAGCGGGCCGCCGCCGTGATGGCCCGGCTCGCCGAGCTGCCGCGGGGCGAGGGAGTCCAGACGTACCACGTCGTGCACGGGCGGGACACCCCCGTCGACGTACTGCGCGCCCTGGTGGAGCGGCTCGCAGGGGTGCCGGTGGCGATCGTGCCGGAGCTGCCCGACCCCACACCGCACGAGTCGCTCACCGACTACGTCGGCGGCGTGTTCCGCTACCTGCGCCAGCGCCGCCGCTACGACGACTCCCGGGTACGGGCCGCGCTCGGACCACCGGACGTGCCGCAGGACATCGGCGTCGAGTACCTGATGGCGGGACTCCGGCCACCCGATACCGGCCGTCCCCCGATGACCCGACGGCCCCCGCCCCACCTCCCCGACCCCCGACCGGAAGGAACCCACCGGTGACCACGGTTCAGTCCGGGCCGTCCGGCGTCGAGGCGGACGCGCCCCCGGTGTACTGGCGGCCCGGCGCCGAAGCGGCCGCGTTCGACCCGTCCGGCATCGCCGCCCTGACGGCCCGCGTCCGGGAGCCCGTGCACGTCGTACGCAGCGGGCACGGCGACCGGGCAGCAGGTTACGGACTGGCCGTGGGCGGGTCCCTCGGCCCCGGCGCGGGCCACCCGCTGGTCGGGCTGGTTCCGCCGCTCTACCCGGAGTGGCTCGGCGACCGCGGCTTCGCCGAGGCGCACGGCACCCGGTTCCCGTACATGGCCGGGGAGATGGCGAACGGGATCGCGACCACCCGGATGGTGCTGGCGCTGGCCAGGGCCCGGCTGCTGGGGTTCTTCGGCGCGGCCGGACTGGGCGTCGACCGGGTGGAACGGGCGGTGGTGGAGCTGACCGCGGCCCTGGGCACCGCGCCCAACTGGGGCGTCAACCTGATCCACTCCCCCGCCGAACCCCGGCTGGAGTGGCAGGTCGCCGACCTGCTGCTGCGCCACCGGGTGCGCCGGATCTCCGCCTCCGCGTTCATGGAGCTGACACCCGCCGTGGTGCGCTGCGCGGCCGCCGGACTGCGGCTGGACGGCGACGGGCGGGTGGTCCGCGACACCCACGTGTTCGCCAAGGTGTCCCGGCGCGAGGTCGCGGAACGGTTCATGTCACCCGCTCCCCAGGCGCTGGTGGACGCCCTGGTCCGGGACGGCGGGCTCACCGCCGAGCAGGGCCGGCTGGCCCGCCGGGTCCCGGTCGCCGAGGACGTGACCGTCGAGGCGGACAGCGGCGGCCACACCGACAACCGGCCCCTTACGGTGATCCTGCCCGAACTGCTCGCGCTGCGCGACGCGCTGGCGGCCAGGTACGGGTACACCCGGCCGGTCCGGGTCGGTGCCGCCGGCGGTCTCGGCACCCCCGGCGCGGTGGCCGGCGCGTTCGCCCTCGGCGCGGCCTACGTGGTGACCGGCTCGGTCAACCAGCTGGCCGTCGAGTCCGGGGTGTCCGCGCACGCGCGGGAACTGCTGGCCGGCGCCGGTGTCACCGACGTGGCGATGGCCCCGGCCGCGGACATGTTCGAACAGGGGGTACGGGTACAGGTGCTGGCCAGGAACACCCTGTTCGCGGCGCGCGCCGGGCGGCTGTACGACACCTACCGGCGATATCGCTCCCTGGAGGAGATTCCCGCCGACACCCGCCGGCGGCTGGAACGCGAGGTGTTCGGCGCTGGCCTGGACGAGGTGTGGGCGGACACCGAACGGTTCTGGCGGCTGCGCGATCCCGGACAGCTGGACCGGGCCGCACGCGACCCCAGGCACCGGATGGCCCTGGTGTTCCGGTGGTACGTGGGCAACTCCAGTCGGTGGGCGATCGAGGGCCGCCCGGAGCGCCGCACCGACTACCAGCTGTGGGCCGGTCCCTCGCTCGGCGCGTTCAACGACTGGGCCCGGGGCAGCCTGCTGGCCGACCCGGCCCGGTGCACCGTCACCCAGATCGCGCTGAACCTGCTGGAGGGCGCGGCCGTGGCGACCCGCGCGCACCAGCTGCGCATCTGCGGTGTCCCCGTAGCCGACGCCGCCCTGTCCTTCCGTCCCCGCGAACTGGCCTGACCGGCTGTGGAGTGTGTCGCGCAGATGAGTGCAGAACGTGTCAGCGCCCCATGTGTCCAGGTCCCGGTCGCGGTGGTCGGGCTCGCCGCGTACACCCCCGGCGCAGGGGACGTCGCCGGGTTCTGGCGCAACGTCCTCGCCGGCCGGGACCTGATGTCCGACGTCCCGCCGGAACGCTGGTCGCCGGCCGACCACTACGACCCGGACCTGTCCGCCCCGGACAAGACGTACGTCCGCCGGGGCGCGTTCCTGCCCGACCTGGCGTTCGACCCGATGGCGTACGGCGTCCCGCCGAACGACCTGCCGGCCACCGACACCGCGCAGCTGCTGGCCATGATGGCCGCCGGTGACCTGCTGGCCGACTGCGGCCTGGCGGAGATGACCGCCGCGCAGCGCGAACGGGTCGGTGTGGTGCTGGGCAGCAGCGGTCTGGCGCTGGGCTTCGAGGTCTCCGCCCGGCTCACCCGGCCGGTGTGGCGCCGCGAACTCCTGGCCGCCGGCCTCGCCCCGGACCGGACCGAGGAGATCTGCGACCGGATCAGCGCGAACTTCCCCACCTGGACCGAGGCCACCTTCCCCGGTCTGCTGGGCAACGTGGTGGCCGGCCGGGTCTCCCACCGGTACGACCTGCACGGCGTCAACCACGTCACCGACGCCGCCTGCGCCTCCTCGCTGGCCGCGCTCTCCACCGGGCTGGGCGAACTCGCCCTCGGCTCGTGCGACCTGGTGGTCTGCGGCGGGGTGGACGTGCTGAACGACATCACCATGTACGTCTGCTTCTCCAGGACCCCGGCGCTCTCCCCGACCGAGGACTGCCGGCCGTTCGCGGCCGACGCCGACGGCACCATGCTCGGCGAGGCCGTGGTCATGTTCGCCCTCAAACGGCTGACCGACGCCGAACGCGACGGGGACCGGATCTACGCGGTGGTCCGCGGCCTGGGCGCGTCCGCGGACGGCCGGAGCACCGCCGTGTACGCGCCGCTGGCCGCGGGTCAGGAGCGGGCGCTGCGCCGGGCCTACGCCGCGGCCGGGTACGGCCCGGACAGTGTGGAGCTGGTCGAGGCGCACGGCACCGGCACCAGGGCCGGGGACGCCGCCGAGTTCGCGGCGCTGCGCGCGGTGTTCGGGGACGCCGGCCGGCCCCAGCGGCAGTGGTGTGCGCTGGGGTCGGCCAAGTCGCAGTTCGGGCACACCAAGTCCGCCGCGGGCGCCACCGGGATGCTGAAGGCGGTGCTGGCCCTGCACCACCGGGTGCTGCCGCCGACTATCAAGGTGACGCGTCCGAACCCCGAACTCGGCGTCGCGGACTCGCCGTTCTACCTGAACACCGCCACCCGGCCCTGGATCAGCCCCGGTGACCGGCCGCGCCGGGCCGGCGTGTCCAGTTTCGGGTTCGGCGGCACCAACTTCCACGTCACGCTGGAGGAGTACGTCCCCGGCGGTGGCGGCGGACGGCCGGCCCGGCTGCTCGCGGCGGCCGGCTGCGAACTGCTGCTGTTCAGCGCCGCCACCCCCGGTGAGCTGGCCGCACTGATCCGCCGGCCCCGGCCGGAAGGGCCGCTGGCGGCGACCGCGCGGGAGCGCCACGCGGCGTTCCGGGCCGGGCACGGGGCGCGACTGGCCGTGGTCGCCGACGACGCCACCGATCTGGCCGGGCGACTGGACGCGCTGGCCGACCGGATCGAGACCGGTGCGCCGTTCTGCGCACCGCGGGCGCACTTCGCCACCGGCGACGCCGACCCCGGCCGCGTCGGCTTCCTCTTCCCCGGCCAGGGCGCGCAGTACGTGGGCATGGGCGCGGAACTCGCCGTCCACCACAGGCCGGCCCGGGACGCCTGGGACGCGGTCGCGGCGGTCCTGCCGATGCACCGGGAGGTGTTCCCGCCCCCGGTGTTCGACGACGCGGACCGGGCCGCCCAGGAGGCCGCGCTGACCGCCACCGAGGTGGCGCAGCCGGCGCTCGCCGCGCACGGTCTTGCCCTGCTGGCCGTGCTGGCCGGGCTGAACCTGACACCGGACTGCGTCGCGGGCCACAGCTTCGGCGAACTCACCGCACTGCACGCGGCGGGCTGCTTCGACGCGGCCACACTGGTCCGGCTGGCCCGGCGGCGGGGAGAACTGATGCGGGACGCGGCCACCGTTCCCGGCGGCATGGTCGCGGTCAACGCCCCGCTGGAACAGGTCGAGCCGGTGGTGGCCGAGGTGGACGGCGTATGGGTCGCCAACCACAACGCGCCCCGGCAGGTCGTCCTGGCCGGCACGGACGACGCGCTGCGCGCCGTGACGGACCGGTTCGCCGGGGACGGGGTGCTCGCCCGCCGGCTGAACGCCGCCGCCGCGTTCCACAGTCCGTCGGTCGCCACCGCCACCGCGCCGCTGACCCGCTTCCTGTCCGACGTCGCGGTGCGCCCGCCGACGCTCCCGGTGTACGGGGGCGCCGACGCGGCCCCCTACCCGGCCGACCCGGCCGCCGTACGCGGCCGGATCGCCGCCCAGCTGACCGCGCCGGTGCGGTTCCGGGACGTGGTGGAGGCGATGTACGCGGCCGGGGTACGCACCTTCGTCGAGGTCGGCCCCGGCACCACCCTGACCGGGCTGACCGGAGCGGTCCTCGGCGACCGCGCGCACGACGCGATCAGCCTGGACCGGCCCGGACAGCACGCGCTGGCCGCGTTCTACGACGGGCTGGGGCGGGCCGCGGTGCGCGGGGTGCCCATGGACCTGTCCGCGCTGTGGGAGGGGCACGGCCCGGTCCCCGAGTCAGGTACCGATCACGCCGATGCTCACGGCCAGGAGAAGAAACCGCGGATGACGATCATGATCAATGGCGGCAACGTCCGTGCGGCGGGCGGGACTTCGGCGGGGGCGGCGCCGTCCGGGCCCGCGGTGGCCACGGCTCCCTCGGCTGCCTCGGCTCCCTTGCAACCGGTTGTTCCTCCGGCTTCTGAAGATCCTCCGGCTCCTACAGTTTCTCCGGCGCCTGAAGTTTCTCCGGCTTCCGTGGTTCCTGCCGTCTCCGCGCCTTCCTCGGACTGGCTGTCGCTCCTGGCCGAGGCGCAGCGGCAGAGCGCGGAGGCGCACGCCACCTACCAGCGGGTGACCGCGGAGAACCACCAGCTCTACCTGCGGACCGCGCACGCCTCGATGGAGGCCCTGCTCGGCGCGGCCGGTGTCCGTGCCGTCACCGAAGACGAGGCCGGTCCGCTGCCCGGGCCGGTCACCGAGCCGGTTGCCGTCGGCGGCCCTTCGGCACGTGTGGTCACCGGACCGCCACCGCCCCGCGCACCGCTCGAAGCGGAGTCCGCGGGTACCGCGCCGACCGTGATGGCACCGCCTCCCGCCGTGCACCCGACGCCGGTGCCGGCTCCTTCGGCGCCGTCCGCGCTGCCGCTGGACGCCGAGTCGATCGGCGCGCTGTTGCTTCAGGTGGTCGCCGAACGCACCGGGTACCCGGCGGACATCATCAACCCGGACATGGAGCTGGAGACCGACCTGGGCATCGACTCGATCAAGAAGGTCGAGATCCTGTCGCGGATCCGCGAGCGCGTCGGTGAACTGCCCGCCGCCGACCTGTCCGAGCTGGCCTCGCTCCGTACCCTGCGGGAGATCTCGGACAAGGTGGCCGAGATGGCGGACCGGGCGGGGAGCACCACTGAGACGGTGGAGTCCCAGGTGGAGTCCGAGGTGGAGTTCGCGGTGGCCGCCGCCCCGGAGGCGTCCGCCCCGGTCCGGCGGGCGTTGCGTGCCGTGCCCTCGGCGCCGGCCGGGCTGGCCCTGGCGGGGCTGCGCGACCGGGAGGTCCTCGTCCTCGACGACTCGACCCAGGTGGCGGCGCTGCTGGTCCGGGAGCTGGCGGCGTACGACGTACCGGCCCGGGTCGTGACGGACGTCCCGTCCGACGCCCGCTCCGTGGTGCTGCTGGGCCAGGGCGACGACCCGCTGGCCGCCTTCGCGGTGGCCCGGGAACTGGCCGACCGGCTGCGCGCGGACGGCGGTGTACTGGTCACCGTGCAGGACACCGGGGGCGACTTCGGGCTGAGCGGAGGCGGTGACCACCCGGTTCGCGGCGCGCTGGCCGCCCTGGCCCGGACCGCCGCCCTGGAGTGGCCCTCGGCCGCCGTGAAGGCGATCGACTGCGCGCGGGCCGGACGCGGCGACCAGGAGGTGGCGTCCGCGATCGCCGCCGAACTGATCGGGGGCGGACCGGCGGTGACGGTCGGGCTGCCGGCCGACGGAAGCCGGACGGTTCCCCTGCCCGGTCCCGCCGCATCGGGCCCGCCCCTGCCCCGGATCACCGCCGACTCGGTGGTCGTGGTCACCGGGGGCGGCCGCGGTGTCACCGCCGAGGCGGTCCGCGCACTCGCCGCCGCCCACCGGCCCAAACTCGTCCTGCTCGGGCGTACCGCGCTGACCGAGGAACCCCCGGGACTGGCCGGGGCCGCCGACGAGGGGGAGCTGGTGCGGGCGCTCGCCGCGAGCGGCCCGGACGCCGGCGGACCCGCCGAACTCGCCGCCGAGGCACGGCGGGTGCTGGCGGTACGGGAGATCCGGCAGACGCTGCACGCGCTGCGCCAGAGCGGTTCGACGGCGCGTTATGTGAGCGTGGACATCCGGGACGAACCCGCGCTGCGGGCCGCCCTGGCCCAGGTGCGCCGGGACTGGGGGCCGGTCACCGCGGTGGTGCACGGCGCCGGGGTGATCGCGGACCGGCTGATCGGCGCGAAGAGCGACGAGCAGTTCAGCCGGGTGTGGTCCACCAAGGTGACGGGGCTGCGCGCGCTGCTGGCCGCCACCGACGGTGATCCGCTGGAGATGCTGGTGGCCTTCAGCTCGGTGTCCGGGGTGTTCGGCAGTCCCGGACAGGCCGACTACGCGATGGCCAACACCGCCGTCGACCACCTGCTCTCCGCGTACGCGGCGGCGCACCCGGGCTGTCTGACCCGCTCGGTGGCATGGGGGCCCTGGGACGGTGGCATGGTCACCCGGACGCTCGCGCAGCGGTTCCGTGCCGCCGGCATCGGGCTGATCGAACCGGCCGCCGGCGCGCGGGCGTTCGTGGCCGAACTCGCCGACCCCGCGGGTCCCGCGCGGGTGCTGCTCACCGCCGGGGGCCCGGCCTTCGACACCGGTCCGGCCGGGCCGGGGCCGGCCGCCGAAGTGACGCCCGCGCGGCCCGCGTACGCGCTCCTGGACGACCACCGGATCGACGGCACGGCGGTGGTCCCGGTCGCCGTCCTGGTGCACTGGTTCACCGCACTGGCCCGGTCCTGGCGGCCGGACGCCGGCCCGGTGGTCCTGTACGACCTGCGGGTACGCCGCCGGATCGAGTTGCCGGAACAAGAGCCGAGGCTGCTGCTGCACGGCCGGCCGAGCCCGGCGGAGCCCGCACGGCCGGGTGGCCTCGCCGTCGAACTGAGCGCCGCCGGCACGTCGTACGCCGGTGCCGTGGCCGTCGCCGGCCGGTGCCCGGCCCCGGGCCACTGGGCGGCCGCGGACCCGCTCGGACTCGAACCGGTGCCGGAACCGTACGACGGGCGGGTCCTCTTCCACGGTCCGGCGTTCCAGGTCCTCGACCAGGTCCGGCTGTGCGCCGAGGGCGGCCGGGCCGCGCTGCGCGTCCGGGACACCGGGCCCTGGCAGGCCGTGCCCTGGGTGGTCGACGTCGCGGCGCTGGACGGCGCGCTCCAGCTCGCCGTCGGCTGGGCGTCGCGGAGCGCCACGGGGGCCGCGCTGCCGATGTCCGTACGCGAGTGCCGGATCCACCGGGCCGGCGGGGACTGGGGCGCCGCTCAGATCGTCGTGACGGCACGGCGGGCCGACCAGGTGTCCGCCGAGTGCGACGCGGCCGTACTGGCCGAGGACGGCACGGCGCTGGCCGAACTGCTCGGGGTGGAGCTGATCCACCGGCCCGACCTGACCGAGGGATGAGCCACCGATGCGCCCACCGGAACCGGTGTCCCCGCTCCTGCCCTCGCCCGCGCCCGCCCCGTCCTCGGTGCGGGAGGGCGCGGCGCACGTCGAGCCGGTCGCGATCGTCGGGCGGGGCTGCGTGCTGCCCGGTGCGCTGGATCCGGAGGCGTTCTGGGCCGGTGTCGTCGCCGGCCGGTCCGCGCTGTCGGCGGTGCCCGACGAGCGCTGGGACGTACCCCCGTCCAGGGTGCTGGGCGCACCCGGCGACCCGGACCGGATCTGGACCGACACCGGGGGTTACGTCCACGGCTTCGACGAGGTGTTCGACCCTACGGGGTTCGCGCTGGCCGCGGCCGACATCACCTCGCTGGACCGGGCGTTCCGCTGGGTGCTGCACGCCGGCCGGCAGGCGCTGCGCGAAGCCCGCGCGGGCCGGGGCGACTTGGCCCGCGCCGGTCTCGTCCTGGGCAACCTGGCCTACCCGACCACGGCCATGGCCCGGTTCGCCGAACACGTCTGGCTGTCCGGGCAGGACCGGCCAGGGTTCCCGGACGGGCCCCGGCCCGACGCCCGCAACCGGTTCGGCGGCGGGCTCCCCGCCCATCTGGCCGCCCGCGCGCTCGGTCTCGGCGCCGGCGGCTACGCCCTGGACGCCGCCTGCGCCTCCTCGCTGTACGCCGTCAAGGCGGGCTGCGACCGGCTGCGGGACGGCAGCGCCGACCTGATCCTCGCCGGAGCGGTGGCCGCCGCCGACAACCTCTTCATCCACCAGGGGTTCTGCGCGCTGACCGCGCTGAGCCGGTCCGGCCGCAGCCGCCCCTTCCACCGGGACGCGGACGGGCTGGTGCCCGCGGAGGGCGCGGTCCTGTTCGCCCTGGCCCGGCTGCGGGACGCGATTGCCCGGGACATGCCGGTCCTGGGGGTGATCCGGGGCATCGGACTGAGCAACGACGGGACCGGCGGCGGCCTGCTGGCCCCGGACCGGGCCGGCCAGGAACGCGCCGTGCGCGCCGCCTACCGCGCGGCCGGGGTCGCACCGCGGACGGTGTCGCTGGTCGAGTGCCACGCGCCGGGCACGCCCGGCGGGGACCTGGCCGAGGCGCTGGTGCTGCGCGAGGTGTTCGCCGACGCGGCCGACGTGCCGATCGGGTCGGTCAAGTCCAACCTGGGACACCCGCTGACGGCGGCGGGCGGCGCCGGGCTGCTCAAGGTGCTCGGCGCGCTCGGCGCCGGAATCCAGCCGCCCACCCTGCACGCCGACGCGCCCCTGGACGTGCTCGCGGGAACCCCGCTGCGGCTGCTGCGCGCGGCCGAGGAGTGGCCGGGGCCACGGCGGGCCGCGGTCAGCGCGTTCGGGTTCGGCGGAGCCAACGCGCACTTGGTGGTCGACGCCTGGGAGCCCGGCCGCGCCGTGTCCGTCCCGGCGCCCGGCCCGGCCGGGTCCCGGCCGGACCGGCGGGCGGCGGTCGCGATCGTGGCCATCGGCGCCAGGGCCGGGAGCGGCACCGGGTACCGGGACCTGTGCCACGCCGTCCTGAACGGGGTGCCCGACCGCGGCGCCCGGTCCTCGATCGAGGTCGCGGCGAGCGGGCTGCGTTTCCCCCCGGCCGACCTCACCGAGACGCTGCCGCAGCAGGTCCTCGTGCTGGAGGCCGCCCGGGAGGCCGCCGCCAGCACCCGGCTGCCGTCCGACCGGACCATGGTCCTGCTGGGCATGGGCCCCGACCCGGAGGCCGCGCGGTGCCTCTCCCGCTGGCGCGCGCCCGGCTGGACCACCCGCCGCGGCGGGCCCGCTCCGACGCCCGACTGGCCCGACGCGGTCCGCGCTCCGGTGGTTCCCGCGACCGTGTCCGGCACGATGCCCAACCTCGTCGCCCACCGGATCAACGTGCAGCTGGGCCTGCGCGGCCCCGGTCACGTCGTCTGCGCCGAGGAGGCGTCCGGCCTGGTCGCCCTCGAACTGGGCGCCCGGGCGCTGCGTACCGGGGAGGCCGACGCGGTGCTGGCCGGCGCGGTCGACCTCTCCCACGAGCCGGTGCACCGGGCGGCGCTGCGGGCCCTGGGCGATCACCGGCCCGGCGGGGACGTGGCCGTGGTCCTGGTGCTGAAGCGCCTCGCCGACGCCGAACGCGACGGCGACCAGGTGATCGCGCTGCTGGGCGGGGACGGCGACCCGGAGACGCCGGTGGACCTGCTGGACGGGGACGGCGACCCGAAGACGCCGGTGGACCTGCTGGACGGGGACGGCGACCCGAAGACGCCGGTGGACCTGCTGGTCGGGGACGGCCCCAACACTCCCGCTCCCGTCCCCCGGTACGACCACGGTGGCCTGTTCGGCGTAGCGCATGCCGCGCACGGCGCGCTCGCGGTGGCGGTGGCGGCGATCGCGGTCCGGCATCAGGCGGTGCCCCGGCCGGGCGCGGCCGCCCTCCCGGCCGACACGCCGCTCACCGCCCGTGCCCGGGTGACGGTGCTGGGCGCCCCGCCGGTCTCGGTGCGGCTGCGTCCGGCGGGCCCGCTCGCCGCCTGGTCCCCGGTGGCGCCCCGCGCGCATGTCTTCTCCGGTGCCGACCGTGCCGAGGTCCTGTCCGCGCTGGCCGCCGGCCGGGAGTCCGGGGCCGGTCCGGCACGGCTCGTGGTCGTGGTGGACCAGGTCGCCGAGTCCCTGCCCGCACGGCTGGCGCAGGCCCGCCGCTGGCTGGCCGACGGCGGGCCGCGCCCGGACCGGATCGCCTACCGGGACGCTCCCGTGGGCGGGGAGACGGCTTTCGTCTTCCCCAGCGGCCAGGCCGGTTACCCGGGCTGCGGGGCGGAGCTGCGGCTCGCCCTGCGCAGTCGCGACACCGAGGCGGACGCCGCACCCGCCGGCCCGCCCGTGGCACCTCCGGGTCCGGTCGGCGCCGGCGGCCTCGTACCGGTCATGGCCCGAATCCGGACCACCACGGAACTCTCCGCACTGCACAGCGAAGTCACCCGGGGACTGCTCGGACTGCGGCCGGACGCGGCGATCGGCTTCTCCTCCGGTGAGTCCACCGCGCTGATCGTGCTGGGCGTCTGGTCCGACGCGGCCCGGATGTACGAGGAGGTGTCCGCGAGCGAGGTGTTCCGCGCCGAGCTGGCCGGGGAGTTCCGCGCCGCGCACCGCTTCTGGCGCCGGCACGGGGTCGAGGAGGGGACCTGGACCGAGTACCTGGTGCACGCGGCCCCCACCGAGGTGCGCGCCGCCCTGGCCGGCGAGCCGCTGGCCCACCTGCTCGCGGTGGACACCCCCGACACCTGTGTGATCGGCGGACTGGAGGCGGCCTGCCGGCGGGTGCTGACCCGGGTCGGCCCCGGACTCGCGCTGTCCGACGGGTACCGGATGGTGGCGCACGCCCCCGCGGCGGCCGAGGCCGCGGCCGGGTTCCGCGCGCTGCACCGCCGCCCGGTCGGCCCGCCGCCGGGGATCCGCTTCTACAGCGCGGCCACCGGCGGGCCGTACCCGGTCGACGACCCGGCCGGCGTCGCCGACGCCCTGCTCACCCAGCTGACCGGCACCCTGGACTACCCGCAGGTGATCGAGCGGGCGTGGGCGGACGGCGTCCGGGTGTTCGTCGAACACGGCCCGCAGGCGCACCGCACCCGGTCGATCCAGCGGATCCTGGCCGGCCGTGAACACGTGGCCGTGGCGCTCGACGCGCCGGACGGGAGCCTGGCGCGACTGTGCGACGCGGTGGCCGAACTGACCGCCGCCGGGGTCTGTCCGGATCCCGCGCCGTTGTTCGACCGGCTCACGGCGGCCGCGTACCTGCCGCCGGATCCCGGGGCGTCGGTCACGGTGGCGGCGCACCCTCCCGCCATCCGGCTGCCCGAAGCCGGCCCGTCGCGACGGCAGGTGATGGAGCCCGCGCCGTTCCTGCCCCCGCCGCCGGTACCGGCCGGGGGGGGGGGGGGGGGG
>NZ_JBQOUX010000049.1:0-53945 GCF_052216785.1 Streptomyces sp. JW3
CCCTTGAAAGGGGCCGGCGCCTTCACATACGTACCACTACACCCCCGCGACGACCTCCGCCGCCGCCCGGCCGCAGACCCGGGCCGCGCCGTGGGTGGCCAGGTGGAGGGCGCCGCGGGGCGGGGCCTGGGGGATGCCCATCTCGACCACGATCGTGTCGGGGCGGGCGGCCAGCAGGGTGTCCAGGGCCGTCGCCATCCAGGGGTGGCGGTGTTCGTCACGGACCACGGCCACCACTCGGCGCGACCCGGCCGCCCGCAGCACCTCGGCGCCGGCCGCCGGACCGGTGAAGCTGCCCGTCTCCGTCCCCGGGAGCAGCCGGAACAGCTCGGCGGCGACGCCCCAGGGGGTCTCGTCGCCAACCGCGATGTTCGGGGCGGGGGTGAGCTGGGCGACGTAGGGCGGGGTGGTGAGGGGCGTGAAGGGGGCGCCGGTGACGCGCAGGGCGCGGCGGGCGGCGCGCAGGCCGACCTCCTCGTCGGGGGCGGGCCGGGTACCGGAGCGGCGGGCGGCCGTCGTCCAGCGGGCCAGGGAGCGGACCCGCTCGGCGGCGTCGGCGAGGCGTTCCTCGGGCAGTTCGCCGGCGCGGACGGCGTCGACCAGGGCGTCCCGCAGCCGCCGTACGGTGTCCTCGTCGGAGAGGCCGCCGCCCACGCAGATGGCGTCGGCGCCGGCCGCGATGGCCAGCGCGGTGCCGCGTTCGATGCCGTAGGTGCCGGCGATGGCCCGCATCTCGATGCCGTCGGTGACGATCAGGCCGTCGTAGCCGAGTTCCTCACGGAGCAGTTCGGTCAGGACGCGCCGGGAGAGGGTGCCGGGGAGGTCGGGGTCCAGGGCCGGGGCCAGGATGTGGGCGCTCATCACCGCGCGGGTGCCGGCCGCGATGGCGGCGCGGAACGGGACCAGGTCGCGCTCCGCCAGCACCGTGGCGTCCGCGTCGATGCGGGGCACCGCGTGGTGCGAGTCGACGGCGGTGTCGCCGTGGCCCGGGAAATGCTTGGTGCACGCCGCCACGCCCGCCGACTGGAGGCCGGTGACATAGGCGGCGGTGTGCCGGGCGACCAGGGCCGGGTCGGCGCCGAAGGAGCGGACGCCGATCACCGGGTTGTCGGGGTTGGCGTTGACGTCGGCGGCCGGGGCCCAGTCGAAGTCGACGCCGCAGGCGGCCAGCCGGCGGCCGAGTTCGGCGGCGACCGCCCGGGTCAGGCCGGTGTCGTCGACCGCGCCGAGGGCGTTGTTGCCGGGGAAGGAGGAGCCGGTGCGCACCTCCAGGCGGGTGACGTCGCCGCCCTCCTCGTCGATGGCGATCAGTACGTCGTCGCGTTCGGCGCGGACCTGCGCGGTGAGCGCGGCGACCTGCTCGGGGTCACGGATGTTGCGGCCGAACAGGGCGACGGCGGCCAGTCCTTCGCCGAGCCGGCGCAGCACCCAGTCCGGGGCGGTGGTGCCGGTGAAGCCGGGCTGGAGGACGGCGAGCGCGTCGCGGGTGAGGGTGTCGGTGCCGCTGGTGAGTGTCGTCATCGGTGGCGTCAGCCCTTCACGGCACCGGCGGTCAGGCCGCTGACGGCCCGGCGCTGGAGGAAGACGAACAGGATCAGGATCGGGATGGCGAAGAGCGAGGAGGCGGCCATGGTCGCGCCCCAGTCGTCGCCGAAGACGGTCTGGAAGCTGGACAGCCACAGCGGCAGGGTCTGCGCCCCGGCCTCCTTGTTGACCACCAGGACCAGCGGGAACTCGTTCCAGGCGGTGATGAAGCCGAACATCGAGGTGGACATCAGGCCCGGGGCGAGCAGCGGCAGGATGACCAGCCGGAACGCCTGCGGGCGGGTGCAGCCGTCGACCAGCGCGGACTCCTCCAGCTCCTTGGGCACGGCGGCGACGAAGCCGCGCAGCGTCAGGATGGTGAAGGGCAGGATCATCATCGTGTAGAAGAGCGTCAGCGGGACCAGGCTGTTCAGCATCGAGGCGTCCCGGACGATCATGTAGATCGCGATGATCATGACTTCCCAGGGCGCCATCTGGGCGCACATGAAGCCGATGATGAAGCCGCGCCGGCCCTTGAACCGCATCCGGGCCAGGGCGAAGGCGCCGAGCAGCGCGACGACCAGGGAGAAGACCACCGCGAGGACGGTGACGATCAGCGAGTTGGCGACCATCGTCCAGAAGTGGTCGGCGTCGATCGCCGTCCTGAAGTGGTCGAAGGTGACCTCGGTCGGGAACCAGACCGGGGTTTCCGAGATGATGTCGCCGGTCGGTTTGAACGCCGTGGCGAACATCCAGTACACCGGGAAGACGAAGCCGATGAACAACACGACGGCCGTGACGTTGGGCCACAGGCGGCCGAAGAGCGAGCGCTTCACGCCTCGTCCTCCTCTTGCTTGAGCACGATCCTCAGGTAGTACGCGGTCAGGACGAGCATGATCAGGATGGTCAGGACGGCGATCGCCGCGCCCATGCCGTAGTGCTGGTTGCCGACGCCCTCGACGTAGGCGTAGACGGGCAGGATCTCGGTGAGCCGGTCCGGGCCGCCGCCGTTGAAGCTGAAGACCTGGACGAACGCCTTGAAGACCCAGATGATCTCCAGGAACGTCGTCGCGTACAAGAACGGCCGCAGGAACGGCATGGTCACGGTGGTGAAGCTGCGCCAGACCCCGGCCCCGTCCAGGGCCGCGGCCTCGTAGAGCTCGCCGGGGATGGTGGTGGTCGCCGCGTAGAGGTTGATCGCGACGAACGGGATGGACATCCAGACGATCAGCAGGGTGACGACGAAGAACGTCGACAGCTGGCTGCTGGTCCAGGAGTAGTCGGCCATCGAGTGCCAGCCGAGCTGGTCCAGCACCCAGTTGACGACGCCGAAGCGCTGGGCGAACAGCCACTGGTAGACGGTGGTGGCCGCGACCACCGGCATCGCCCAGGCCAGCACCAGGCCGATCAGCAGGGTGACCCGCATCCGCTTGCCGAGCCGGGCCAGCAGCAGGCCGACCAGGGTGCCCGCGATCATGATCAGGGCGACGTTGACCGCCGTGAACAGGATCGAGCGCAGGGTGACCCGCCAGAAGTCCTCGCCGGTCAGGACCTGTCTGTAGTTCTCGACGCCGTTCCACTCGGTGGCGTGCTGGATCAGCTGCGCCATGTTGAGGTTCTGGAACGACAGCAGCAGGTCCTTCAGCAGCGGCCAGCCGAGCAGCAGCACGGTGGCCGCGACGGCGGGCAGCAGCAACAGGTAGGGGGTGAGGGCGCCGGCCCGCGACGCGCCTCGCGGGCCCGGCCCGCCGGCCGCCCCGGCCGTCTTGCGGACGTCAGCCGGGCCGGAGGGCGGCCGTTCGGTCTGCACGGTCATGCTCGCGATCTCTCTTCTCGGCCTGATCGCCTGATCGTCGCCAGTGGGAGGCTGGGGCGGCGGGGGCCGGCCGGTGGCCGTCCCCCGCCGTCGCCGGAGCGTCCTACTGCTGCTGCGCCAGACGCTTGTTGAACTCGCCCTCGACCTGCTTGGCGGCCTCGGCCGGGCTCTTGCCGTTGAGCACGGCGGTCATGTACGTCTTGATCGGGTTGGGCGCGTTCTCCACCGCGGCCCACTCCGGGATCAGCGGCGTGGTGCCGCCGACGGCGGCGGCCGGCGCGGCGGCCTCGGCCGGGGCGTTGCCCTTCAGGTTGGTCTGGAGCGACTCCTTGTTCGGGATGACGCCGTTCTCCTTGGCGAGCTGGCCCTCGAACTTGTCGGACAGGGCGAGCTTCAGGAACTCCTTGGCCAGGTCCTGCTTGCTGGAACCGGCCGCGACGGCCAGGTTGGAGCCGCCGAGGAAGACGCCCTCGGGCTTGTCGGCGGTGGCGCCCGGGACGGTGAAGTAGCCGATGTCCTGCTCGATCTTCGGGTTGGCCTGGATGGCGGTGGCGGCCTCCCAGCCCATGCCGATGAAGGCGCCGACGTCACCCTTGGCGAACACCTCGGCCTGCTGCGGGGTGGCCTCGTCCTTGTCCTTGGGGGCGTCGGAGAGGGCCTGGAACTTCTGGTAGGTCTCCATCGCCGCGGTGACCTTGGGGTCGTCGAGGTTGGAGACGTACTTGTCGCCGTCCTTCTTGACCAGTTCGGCGCCCTCGCCGACCACCAGGCCGACGAAGTGGTACCAGTTCTGGCCGGGCAGGTAGATCGGCTCGGCGTCGGTCTTGTCGCCGATGGTCTTCAGGTCGTCGTAGAACTCGTCCCGGGTCTTGGGCGTGTCCTTGATGCCCGCGTCGGCCCAGACCTTCTTGTTGTAGACGACGACGCGGTTGGCGAAGTACCAGGGCGTCGCGTACTGCTTGCCCTCGTAGACGGACGAGGCGTTGAGGGACTCGGTCCAGTCGCCGCCGATCTCCGACTTGAGGTCGCCGAGGTCGGCGAGGCCGCCGGTCTTGGCGTAGGCCGGGGTCTGGGTGTTGCCGATCTCGAAGACGTCCGGCGGGTTCTCCTCGGAAAGGGCGGTGGTCAGCTTCTGCTGGATGCCGTTCCACTGCTGGATCTCGAACTTGACCTTCGATCCGGTCTGCTTCTCGAAGGCGGCGCCCAGGTCCTTCTGCCACTTGTCCGGGGAGGAGCCGTCCATCACCCACACGGTGAGGGTCTGGCCCTTCGTCCCGGCCTCGCTGTCGCCGCCGTCGCCCCCGCACGCCGCGATGGAGACCATCATGCCCGCGACACCGATCGCGGATATCAGCTTGCGCTTCACGCCACCCTCCTCAGGGATGCCACAACCCCCCTGCCTCCCCGCGGTAACTCGCCGACGCGTGACCGCCCTTGGGGCCGGGACTGGACCAATGGTGTAGACCAGTACGGGGAGACTGGCCCAGACCAATAAGACTGTCAAGGGTGTTCCACCACCCTCCGGGCCTCCGTGATGCGACCGAGATATGCAGGGTTCCTTCATTCCGCGAGCCGCCGCCCGGACCCCGCCCGAACCCCGCCCGGCGCCTGTACCAGACCGCCGCGGAGACCGGCCCGAAGGGGCTCCGCGGGCGCGTACCACCGGGTCTTGACGGCGCGGTGGACTAGACCAACGGGGGTCGCGCAGGTATACAGAGTGGGTCACGGAGCGTGCGGGGTCACCCGGTAGCGAGCCGTGCCACGATGTGAGCCGTGGCCGACCGGGGACGTCGGCCGCTTCGGCATCCGGAGCCGGGAAGGCAGCGATGAGCACCGACGTCAGCAGTGCGGAGAACGAGGGTGGGGCGAGTGTCCGTACCGCGCGCGTGCCCAAGTACTACCACCTGAAGAAGCACCTGCTGGACATGGTGCGCACCCAGGCGCCCGGCACTCCGGTCCCGCCGGAGCGCACCTTGGCCGCCGAGTTCGACACCTCCCGCACCACGGTCCGCCAGGCCCTCCAGGAGCTGGTGGTCGAAGGGCGCCTGGAGCGCATCCAGGGCAAGGGCACCTTCGTCGCCAAGCCCAAGGTCTCGCAGGCGCTGCAACTGACCTCGTACACCGAGGACATGCGCGCCCAGGGCCTGGAGCCCACCTCGCAGCTCCTCGACATCGGCTACATCACCGCCGACGACCGGATCGCCGCCCTCCTCGACATCACCGCCGGCGGCCGGGTGCTGCGCATCGAGCGGCTGCGGATGGCCAACGCCGAGCCGATGGCCATCGAGACCACCCACCTGAGCGCCAAGCGCTTCCCGGCGCTGCGCCGCTCGCTGGTCAAGTACACGTCCCTGTACACCGCGCTCGCCGAGGTCTACGACGTCCGCCTGGCCGAGGCCGAGGAGACCATCGAGACCTCGCTGGCCACCCCGCGCGAGGCCGGCCTGCTCGGCACCGACGTGGGGCTGCCGATGCTGATGCTCTCCCGGCACTCCCGGGACCGGACCGGCCAGCCGGTGGAGTGGGTGCGGTCGGTGTACCGGGGGGACCGGTACAAGTTCGTGGCCCGGCTCAAGCGGCCGGTCGAATAAGGCGGTTGAAGCTTTGTTGAGGCGTCCGCACGCCTAGCCGAACGGCGCTCGCTGTTCTACGTTCCTCCCGTCGCCGCGTGGACGGGAGGGCTCCCCCAGTGCGTACCGCGAACCCTCGTACGGTCGTCGTGTGGGCCCTGGTCGCGCTGGTCGGCGCGGCGGGCTGGTCGGTGCTCGCGCTGTCCAGGGGCGAGGAGGTGTCCGCCGCCTGGATGGTGGCGGCGGCTCTCGGCTCGTACGCCATCGGTTACCGCTTCTACGCCAGGTTCATCGCGCACCGCGTGCTCAAGGTCGACCGGACGCGGGCCACCCCGGCCGAACGGCTGGACAACGGAATCGACTTCCACCCCACCGACCGCCGGGTGCTGCTCGGCCACCACTTCGCCGCCATCGCGGGCGCCGGGCCGCTGGTCGGGCCGGTGCTCGCCGCGCAGATGGGCTATCTGCCCGGCACCATCTGGATCATCGTCGGCGTGATCTTCGCGGGCGCGGTGCAGGACATGATCGTGCTGTTCTTCTCGACCCGCCGGGACGGCCGTTCGCTGGGCCAGATGGCGCGGGAGGAGATCGGTCCGTTCGGCGGGGTGGCGGCGCTGGTCGCCGCGTTCGCCATCATGATCATCCTGCTCGGGGTGCTGGCCCTGGTCGTCGTCAACGCGCTGGCCGGCTCCCCGTGGGGCACCTTCTCCATCGCGATGACCATCCCGATCGCCCTGCTGATGGGCTGCTACCTGCGGGTCCTGCGCCCCGGCCGGGTCGTGGAGGTCTCGCTGATCGGTGTGGCGCTGCTGCTGTTCGCGCTGGTCTCGGGCCGCTGGGTCGCCGAGTCGTCCTGGGCGGACACCTTCACTCTCGCGCCCTCCACCCTGGTCGTGTGGCTGGTGGCGTACGGCTTCATCGCCTCGATCCTGCCGGTGTGGATGCTGCTCGCGCCGCGCGACTACCTCTCCACCTTCCTGAAGATCGGCACCATCGCGCTGCTCGCGCTGGGTGTGGTGATCTCGCTGCCGACGCTGAAGATGGACGCGGTCACCGACTTCGCCTCGCGCGGCGACGGCCCGGTCTTCGCGGGCTCCCTCTTCCCGTTCGTCTTCATCACCATCGCCTGCGGCGCGCTGTCCGGCTTCCACGCGCTGATCTCCTCGGGCACCACGCCCAAGATGATCCAGAAGGAGACGCAGGTCCGGATGATCGGCTACGGCTCCATGCTGATGGAGTCGTCGGTCGCGGTGATGGCGCTGGTGGCGGCGAGCGTCATCGACCCGGGCCTGTACTTCGCGATGAACGCGCCGGCGGGCGTCATCGGCGACACGGTGCAGAACGCGTCGCAGGTGGTGACCGGCTGGGGCTACTCCATCTCCCCCGGCGACCTGGCGCAGGCGGCGAAGGACGTCGAGGAGTCGAGCCTGCTCTCCCGCACGGGCGGCGCCCCGACGCTCGCGATCGGCATCTCGCAGATCTTCTCCGACGTCACGGGCGGGAGCCTGCGCGCCTTCTGGTACCACTTCGCCATCATGTTCGAGGCGCTGTTCATCCTGACCGCGGTGGACGCCGGCACCCGGGTGGGCCGGTTCATGCTCCAGGACATGCTGGGCAACGTCCACCGGTCCTTCCGGAACGTGAGCTGGAAGCCGGGCCTGGTCATCACCAGCGCGCTCGTCTGCGGGGCCTGGGGCTACTTCCTGTGGGTCGGCGTCCACGAACCCCTCGGCGGCATCAACCAGCTGTTCCCGATCTTCGGCATCGCCAACCAGCTCCTCGCGGCGGTCGCGCTGGCCGTCTGCACCACCCTGCTGGTGAAGTCCGGCCGCCTGAAGTGGGCCTGGATCACCGGTATTCCGCTGGCCTGGGACGCCACGGTGACGCTGACCGCGAGCTGGCAGAAGGTCTTCTCCGGCGACCCCAGGGTCGGCTTCTTCACGCAGCGCCAGGTCTTCCAGGACGCCATCGACCGGGGTGAGGTGCTGGCCCCCGCCCAGTCCATGGCCGACATGCGCACCGTCGTCACCAACTCCACGGTGGACGGCGTCCTGACCGCCGTACTGGCCCTGCTGATCGTGGTCGTGATCGCGGACGCCCTGCGGGTCTGCGTATGGCATGTCCGCCGCCCCGCGCTGTCCACCCTCAGCGAGGCACCGCACGTCGAGTCGGGCATCGTGGCGCCGGCCGGACTGATCCCGACCCGCGAGGAGAAGGAGGAGGCCCGCCGTGCGACGTCTGTATAGGGCCGTGCGCTGGTACCTGCGGGAGCTGACCGACGAGTCGGCGTACGACCGCTACATCGCCCACCTGCGCGCACACCGCCCGGACGCCGGGATCCCGTCCCGGCGCGACTTCGAGCGCATGCGCACGGACCAGCGGGAGGCGGACCCGCGTACGGGCTTCCGCTGCTGCTGA
Organism: Streptomyces sp. JW3; assembly: GCF_052216785.1. NCBI lineage: Bacteria > Bacillati > Actinomycetota > Actinomycetes > Kitasatosporales > Streptomycetaceae > Streptomyces > Streptomyces sp. JW3. The sequence continues at coordinate 8,329 of NZ_JBQOUX010000049.1, forward strand.
GACCGCGCGCGGACCGGCGCGGGACCGATATACGGACGAGGTCTTCCGCTGTCGTGTCACCGTCACCTAGATTGCCTGCGCGTTACTTCAGGTGATCAACGAGGGGACGGAGCCGCCGTATGTCGCAACCAGCTCGGACGGGCAGAGAGCCGGTGGTGACGCCGGTGCGCGTCGTCATCGGCGTCTGCCTCGTCGCACCGTTCGTGGCCATGCTGTGGGTCGGTTCGTACGCGAAGACCGACCCGGCCTTCATCGGCATCCCGTTCTTCTACTGGTACCAGATGGCGTGGGTGCTGATCTCCACGGCGCTGACGATGACCGCGTACAAGCTCCGGCAGCGTGACCAGCGTGCCCGCCGGGGAGGTGCGGGCAGGTGAACGACGGCGTGAACGGCGTGGCACTCGCCGTCTTCATCCTCTTCTTCGTCCTCGTCACCGCGATGGGCTTCCTGGCCGCGCGCTGGCGCCGGGCCGAGAACGAGCACAGCCTCGACGAATGGGGCCTGGGCGGACGCTCCTTCGGTACCTGGGTCACCTGGTTCCTGCTGGGCGGCGACCTCTACACGGCGTACACCTTCGTCGCCGTCCCGGCGGCGATCTACGCGGCGGGCGCCTCCGGCTTCTTCGCGGTGCCGTACACGATCCTGGTCTACCCGCTGATCTTCACCTTCCTGCCCCGGCTGTGGTCGGTCTCGCACAAGCACGGGTACGTGACCACCTCGGACTTCGTGCGCGGCCGGTTCGGCTCGAAGGGCCTGTCGCTGGCGGTCGCCGTCACCGGCATCCTCGCGACGATGCCGTACATCGCGCTGCAACTGGTCGGCATCCAGGCCGTGCTGGACGTGATGGGCGTCGGCGGCGGCGAGGACACCCACTGGTTCGTCAAGGACCTGCCGCTGCTGATCGCCTTCGGTGTACTGGCCGCGTACACCTACTCCTCGGGTCTGCGGGCGCCCGCGCTGATCGCGTTCGTCAAGGACACGCTGATCTACCTCGTGATCGCGGTGGCCATCATCTACATCCCGATCAAGCTGGGCGGGTTCGACGACATCTTCGCGGCGGCCGGCGACAAGTTCGAGGCGGCGGGGGCGGGCGGGCTGACCCCCGACCACGGCGGCCAGTGGACGTACGCCACGCTGGCCCTCGGCTCGGCGCTCGCCCTGTTCATGTACCCGCACTCGATCACCGCGACGCTGTCCTCGCGCAGCCGTGAGGTGATCCGCCGCAACACCACGATCCTGCCGCTGTACTCCCTGATGCTGGGCCTGCTCGCGCTGCTGGGCTTCATGGCGATCGCGGCCGGCATCAAGGTGGAGAACGGCCAGCTCGCCATCCCGCAGCTGTTCGAGACCATGTTCCCGGACTGGTTCGCGGGCGTGGCGTTCGCGGCGATCGGCATCGGCGCGCTGGTCCCGGCGGCCATCATGTCCATCGCGGCCGCCAACCTCTTCACCCGCAACATCTACAAGGACTTCCTCAGGCCCGACGCCACGCCGGAGCAGGAGACCAAGGTCTCCAAGCTGGTGTCGCTGCTGGTCAAGGTGGGCGCGCTGGTCTTCGTCCTCGGCATGGACAAGACGGTCGCGATCAACTTCCAGCTGCTCGGCGGCATCTGGATCCTCCAGACCTTCCCGGCCCTGGTCGGCGGTCTGTTCACGCGCTGGTTCCACCGCTGGGCGCTGCTGGCCGGCTGGGCGGTCGGCATGGTCTACGGCACGCTCGCGGCGTACGGCGTCGCCTCGCCGACGCAGGCGCACTTCGGCGGCTCCTCCAAGGAGATCCCGGGCATCGGCGAGATCGGCTACATCGGTACGACGGCGTTCGTCCTGAACGTGCTGGTGACGGTCGTCCTCACCTTCGTCCTGCGCGCCGCCAAGGCCCCCGACGGCGTCGACGAGACCCGGCCGGAGGACTACACGGCGGACGCGGGCGACCCGGGGGTGGAGGTGGAACTGCCGCCGGCGACCGCGGGCTCCGCCCACTGAGAGGCTCCCCGGGACGCGGGCTGTGTCGATCCGCGGCTCCGCCGCGTGGACGCGACCAGCCACAGGCAATCCGCGGCGGGCCGCCGAAAAGAACCGAAACGGCGGCCCGCTGCCCTGCACACTCCCGCCATGGACTTCGTGATCCGTTCCGCCCATCCCACCGAATACCGGACCCTCGGCGACCTCACCGCCCATGCCTATCTCCACGACGGCCTCCTGGACTTCGGCGAGTCCGACGCCTACCTGACGGAACTCCGCGACGTGGCGAAACGCGCCGCCGCCGCACACGTACTGGTCGCGGCGGTGAACGACCAGGTGCTCGGCGGCGTCACCTTCGTCCCGTCCCCCGGCCCGATGGCCGACCTCGCCCGCGAGGGAGAGGCCGAGATACGGATGCTCGCGGTGGCCCACGAGGCCCGCGGCCGAGGCATCGGCGAGGCCCTCGTCCGCGCCTGCGTGGTCCGCGCCCGCGCGACCGACGGCTGCCACCGCCTGATCCTCTCCACCCAGGCGACGATGCGCGCGGCCCACCGCGTCTACGAACGCCTCGGCTTCGTCCGCACCCCCCACCGCGACTGGAACCCCCTCCCGGAGCTCGACGACATCAAGCTCCTCACCTACGAACTGGAGCTCCGACACAACATCTAGGGTCGCGTCAGCGGCACGGCACAACATGTATGCTCATGCTCGCTGTCGCCGCAGGGGAATCCGGTGCGAATCCGGAACTGTCCCGCAACGGTGTACCGGCGTGCCTGCGCGCACCGGTCCAGTCCGAGTACCTGCCGACGGTGCGCCCGGCCATCCGGTCCGGGCGCCTGACGTCCGGGCCTCGTGGAATGGGCCGGTGGACGCGACGCCGCGCGCGCTCGTGAGCTGCCTCCCGCCCTCCTCCGCCAGGCCCCGTGCCGAGCGAGGGAGTGCCCCACATGACCATCGCGCCAGCGGAACCAGCCTCAGCCACCCCCGCGGACAGCCCCGGTGCCGCCCTGCTGCGCACCCTGACCGCGCTGACCGCCGACCTCCCCGACGCCGACCCCGGCCGGGTCGCCGCCGCCGCGCTGCGCGGCCGCTCCGCGCGGGCCGACGAGTCGGAGCTGCGGGAACTGGCCACGGAGGCCGCGGCCGGCCTGATCTCCGAGGACCCGGCGTACTCGCGGCTGGCCGCCCGGCTGCTGACGCTCACCGTGCGCGCCGAGGCCGCCTCCCAGGGTGTGACCGTCTTCACCGGGTCCGTCGCCACCGGCCACCGCGAGGGCCTGATCGCCGACCGTACGGCCGCGTTCGTACGCCGGCACGCGGACCGCCTCGACGCGCTCGTCGACCCCGCCGCCGACGACCGCTTCGGCTACTTCGGCCTGCGCACCCTGCACAGCCGCTACCTGCTGCGCCACCCGCACACCCGCAAGGTGATCGAGACCCCCCAGCACTTCCTGCTCCGCGTCGCCGCCGGCCTCGCCGAGGACGAGACGCCCCGGTCCCTCGACGAAGTGGCCGCGCTCTACCGCCTGATGAGCCGCCTCGACTACCTCCCCTCCTCCCCGACCCTCTTCAACTCCGGCACCCGGCACGCCCAGATGTCGTCCTGCTACCTCCTCGACTCCCCGAAGGACGAGCTGGACTCGATCTACGAGCGTTACCTCCAGGTCGCCCGCCTCTCCAAGCACGCCGGCGGCATCGGCCTCGCCTACTCCCGTATCCGCGCCCGGGGTTCCCTGATCCGCGGCACCAACGGGCACTCCAACGGTGTCGTCCCGTTCCTGAAGACGCTCGACGCCTCCGTCGCCGCCGTCAACCAGGGCGGCCGGCGCAAGGGCGCCGCGGCGGTCTACCTGGAGACCTGGCACGCCGACATCGAGGAGTTCCTCGAACTGCGGGACAACACCGGCGAGGACGCCCGCCGCACCCACAACCTGAACCTCGCGCACTGGATCCCGGACGAGTTCATGCGCCGCGTCGACACGGACGCGCACTGGTCCCTCTTCTCCCCCGCCGACGTCCCCGAGCTGCCCGACCTCCACGGCGACGCGTTCGACGCGGCCTACCGCGCGGCCGAGGCGGAGGGACTGGCCCGCAGGACCCTGCCCGCCCGCGAGCTGTACGGCCGCATGATGCGCACCCTGGCGCAGACCGGCAACGGCTGGATGACCTTCAAGGACACCGCCAACCGCACCGCCAACCAGACCGCCGAACCGGGCCACGTCATCCACTCCTCCAACCTCTGCACGGAGATCCTGGAGGTCACGGACGACGGCGAGACGGCGGTCTGCAACCTGGGCTCGCTCAACCTGGGCGCGTTCGTCGTGGACGGCACGGACGGCACAGACGGCGTGCACGGCACAGGCGGCGGCATCGACTGGGAGCGGCTGGACGAGACCGTCCGCACCGCCGTCACCTTCCTCGACCGGGTCGTGGACATCAACTACTACCCGACCGAGGAGGCGGGCCGCTCCAACGCCCGCTGGCGTCCCGTCGGCCTCGGCGCGATGGGCCTCCAGGACGTCTTCTTCCGGCTCCGCCTGCCCTTCGACTCCCCCGAGGCCAAGGCCCTCTCCACCCGCATCGCCGAGCGCGTCATGCTCACCGCCTACGAGACCTCCGCGGATCTCGCCGAACGCAGCGGCCCACTGCCGGCCTGGGAGAAGACCCGTACCGCCCGGGGTGTCCTGCACCCCGACCACTACGGGGTGACGCCGGCCTGGCCGGAGCGCTGGGCCGCGCTGCGCGAGCGCGTCGCGCGGACCGGACTGCGCAACGCCCTCCTCCTCGCCATCGCCCCCACCGCCACCATCGCGTCCCTCGCGGGCGTCTACGAGTGCATCGAGCCGCAGGTGTCCAACCTGTTCAAGCGCGAGACGCTGTCCGGCGAGTTCCTCCAGGTCAACGCCTATCTGGTGGACGACCTCAAGCGGCTCGGTGTCTGGGACGCCCGCACCCGCGAGGCGCTGCGCGAGGCGAACGGCTCGGTCCAGGACTTCGACTGGATCCCCGAGGACGTCCGCCGCCTCTACCGCACGGCGTGGGAGATCCCGCAGCGCGCCCTGATCGACCTGGCCGCCGCCCGCACCCCGTACCTCGACCAGGGCCAGTCCCTGAACCTGTTCCTCCAGACGCCCACCATCGGCAAGCTCTCCTCGATGTACGCGTACGCCTGGAAGCAGGGCCTGAAGACCACGTACTACCTGCGCTCCCGCCCGGCGACCCGCATCGCCCGCGCCGCGCGGGCACAGTCCGCGCCGGCCGCCGAAGACGCCGTCGCCTGCTCCCTGGAAAACCCCGAGTCCTGCGAGGCCTGCCAGTGATGACCACCGCCGTCAAGAATCTCCTCGACCCCGGCTTCGAGCTCACCCTGCGCCCCATGCGCTACCCCGACTTCTACGAGCGCTACCGGGACGCCATCAAGAACACCTGGACCGTGGAGGAGGTCGACCTCCACTCGGACGTCACCGACCTCGCGAGGATGACCCCCGAGGAACAGCACCTCATCGGCCGCCTGGTCGCCTTCTTCGCGACGGGCGACTCGATCGTGGCGAACAACCTGGTGCTGACCCTCTACAAGCACATCAACTCCCCCGAGGCGCGGCTCTACCTCTCCCGCCAGCTCTTCGAGGAGGCCGTCCACGTCCAGTTCTACTTGACGCTCCTGGACACCTACCTCCCGGACCCGGACGACCGCGCCGCCGCCTTCGCGGCCGTGGAGAACATCCCCTCGATCCGCGAGAAGGCCGAGTTCTGCTTCAAGTGGATCGACTCGGTGGAGTCCATCGACCGTCTGGAGTCCAGGTCCGACCGCCGCCGTTTCCTCCTCAACCTCATCTGCTTCGCCGCCTGCATCGAGGGCCTGTTCTTCTACGGGGCCTTCGCCTACGTCTACTGGTTCCGGGGCCGGGGCCTGCTGCACGGCCTGGCCACCGGCACCAACTGGGTGTTCCGCGACGAGACCATGCACATGTCCTTCGCCTTCGACGTGGTCGACACCGTCCGCAAGGAGGAGCCGGACCTCTTCGACGACGAACTGCGCGGCGAGGTCACCGACATGTTGCGGGAGGCCGTCGAGGCCGAGCTGCAGTTCGCGCGCGACCTGTGCGGCGACGGCCTCCCGGGGATGAACACCGACTCCATGCGGCAGTACCTCCAGTGCGTGGCCGACCAGCGGCTCACCCGCCTCGGCTTCGCCCCGGTGTACGGCTCGGAGAACCCGTTCTCCTTCATGGAGCTGCAGGGGGTTCAGGAGCTGACCAACTTCTTCGAGCGGCGCCCCTCGGCGTACCAGGTGGCGGTGGAGGGCACCGTCGACCTGTCCGAGGACTTCTGAGCCCGTGCGATCTGCCGGTCGACGCGCCGCTCGCGCACGATGCCGAACAGTGAGGGGAGGATCATGACGACGAGGACGGCGAAGGCCAGGCCCATGCCGATCAGTGCTTCTGTCTGTTCTCCGGTCATGACACCACTGTCGCGCCGGTGACTGCTGACCGCGAGTGGCAGGACTGCCGCAGGCCCTCGAATTCCTGCCACTCACGGGGCACACTGACGGCATGCTGAAAAACGTGGCCGCGGTGCTGCTGGACGGAGTGCATCCCTTCGAACTCGGCGTCGTCTGCGAGGTGTTCGGCATCGACCGCGCCGACGAGGGACTGCCCGGGTACGACTTCGCGGTGGTCTCCGCCGAGGGCCCGACGCTGACCACCCACGTCGGCGGACTGACCGTCGGCACGCCGTACGGCCTCGACCGGCTCGACGACGCCGATCTGATCGCCGTACCGGCGGGCAACGAGTTCCTGCACCGGAGCTTTCCGCCGGAGCTGCTCGACGCCCTGCGGCGGGCGGTGGCGCGGGGGACGCGGGTGCTGAGCGTGTGCTCCGGGGTCTTCGTGCTGGGCGCCGCCGGTCTGCTGGACGGACGGCGCTGCGCGGCGCACTGGCACCACGCCGAGGAGCTGACCCGGCGGTATCCGCGGGCGGCGGTCGAGGCGGACGTGCTCTACGTCGACGAGGACCCGGTGATCACCTCGGCCGGCACGGCCGCCGGGATCGACGCCTGTCTGCACCTCGTCCGCAAGGAGCAGGGACCGGAGGTCGCCAACCGGATCGCCCGGCGGATGGTGGTGCCGCCGCACCGGGACGGCGGGCAGGCGCAGTACATCGAGCGTCCGCTGCCGCGCTCGTCGTGCGACACCGTCGGCGGGGTGCTGGCCTGGATGGAGCAGCACCTCGACGAGGAGATCACGGTCGAGCAGCTCGCCGCCCGTGCCGCCATGTCCCCGCGCACCTTCGCCCGCCGCTTCCAGCAGGAGACCGGCACGACGCCCTACCGCTGGCTGCTGCGCCAGCGGGTGCTGCTGGCCCAGCGACTCCTTGAGGGGACGGACGAGACGATGGACACGATCGCCCGGCGGACCGGGTTCGGCACGGCGGCGGCGCTGCGGTACCAGTTCACCCGGGTGCTGGGCACCACCCCGCAGGGCTACCGGCGCACGTTCAGGGGCCCGCGGGCCGCCTGAACGTGCCGGGCCGATCTCACCGCGGCAGCGCCCGCAGCCGCAGCCGGCGCGGCCGCAGCGTGATGCCGATCCGCGGCCGGGTGTCCGACCCCGGCGCGTGCTCGAACCGGAAGGCGGCCGCGATCACCGCGGTGACCAGGGTCAGCTCCGCCATCGAGAAGTGGTCGCTGGGGCACTTGCGGTTGCCCACGCTGAACGGGGCCATCGCGTACTTCGGTACGTCCCCGCCCCGGCCGGGCAGCCACCGGTCGGGGTCGAACTCCTCGGGCCGCTCGAAGGACCGCCGGTCGCGCTGGACGGCGTACGGACTGTAGATGACGTCCGCCCCGACCGGAATGCGATACCCGCCCAGCTCCGTCTCGGCCACCGTCCGGCGGGTCAGAATCCACACGGCGGGATACAGCCGCATTGTCTCGACGACCACATTCGCGGTGTACGTCAGCCGCCGGGCGTCCTCGAATGCGAGCGGCCGACCGGCCGCGACGCTATTCACCTCGGCGCGGATCTTGTCGCCCAGTTCCGGGTGCTCGGTGAGCACCAGCAGCAACGACATGAGCACGGAGCCGACGGTTTCGCTGCCGGGGGTGAGTATCGCGATGACCTGGTCGTGGATCTCCTGTTCCCCGATGGGCTCGCCATTCTCGTCCGTCGCCTCCAGCAAAGCCGTCAGCAAATCGTCCGGTTTCCGCCCGCTCGCCCGCCGGTCGGCGACGATCTCGTCCACCAGGAGATGCAAATCAGCCAGTGCCCGGTTGAATTCCCGGTTGCTCGGGAGGGGTATCCGGTAAAGCGGCCCGAGGGGGACGACCATGCGCTGGTACATACCGCTGAACAGCGTGGCGAGGTCCGCGCATATCCGTTCGGCACGGTCGTCCATGTAGCTGCCGCGCATCAGGCAGCGGGCCGAGATCCGGACGGCCACCCGGAAGGACTCCGAGGTGATGTCGAGGACCTGGCCGCCGCTCCAGCGGCGCACCAGCGCGTACGCCTCCTCGGCCATGATCGGCCCGTAGGCGGGGATCGCGTCGAGCCGGAAGGCGGGCTGGATGGTGCGCCGCTGGCGCCGGTGCATCGGGCCGTTGGCGGTGGCCACGCCCTCCTTGCCGAGCAGGCTCTCCAGGGATTCCCAGAGCGGTCCGGCGATGACGTAGTCGGGGCTGAGCGCCAGCGCGCCGGTGAGGTGCGGGGCGGTGACGGCGTACACCGTCTTGGGGCCGAGGCGGAGGCGGACCACGTCGCCGTGGTCGCGCAGCCGGGCCATGAAGGCCAGCGGGTCGCGGACCAGCTTCAGGCCGTGGCCGAGCAGCGGCAGGCCGCCACCGGCCAGGGGCGGCTCGGTCGCCGCCGCGATGGTGCGGGGGTTCGCTGACTCGTTGACCGACTCGACGGTCATTTCTCACCTGCCGCTGCGTTGGTGACGTACGGGGGTGTGGACCGGTCGTCCCAGCTGTCGACGGCGTAGCGACCGGACTCGTGGTGGAACCAGTAGACCGAACTGAACCAGTTCCGCATATTGCTCACACAGGTGCGCACGGCGATGCCGAGTTCTTTTCCGCGTACGGTCCCGTCGGCGAGTTCGTCGGCGAACCGCAGCGCGTCCCGTTCGGCTGCGATGAATTCCAGCACGCAGTGCTGTACGCGCCGCCGGAGTTCGGTTGTCGCCTCCTCCAGCGTCATTTCCTCGTGCACGATGAGACTGATTCCGAGATTGTGCACCTCGGCTCCCGCCAGTTCTTTCGGCAGCGAACAGAGGTCGTTGTACCAGGCGGCGAATTCCTGGCTCAGCAGCGCTGCCCGCCGGTATGCCGGGTGTTTTCGCACGGCGTCCGGGAGTTCGCATCCCGCGCTCGGTTCCAGCAGATCGGTCCAGATCCAGTGGGCGAAGGTGAGGCGGCGCAGGGCGAGGTAGTCGTCGACGCGCGGCACGACGCCGTGCGTCCGGTTGTGGAACTCCCGGTCGTAGGCGTCGATCACCGCGTGGAAGTGTCGGGCGAACCGGGCGTTCCAGGTCGCCGGCAGGAACGAGTACAGCCTCTCCACACTGTCCGCGAACCCGGCCACCAGGGCATCCTCGTGGTGCAGATGGTCCCGGGGGGAGTCGAGGGCCGTGTGCAGCCGGTCCCGCAGCCGCTGCCAGGCGGCCGTCCGGCCGTGCACGATGTCGCGGTCGTGCCGGTCGTCCCAGACGAAGAACCAGGCGCTGTAGTCCGCTATCGCCTGGAGCACCTGGTCGGGCGCGTCCAGGTAGTACCCGGCCATGAGGTCCGTGTAGCACAGACCATCGGCATATTCCTCCACCTTGTCCGCGGGCATCAGCCGCTTTTCCAGGAGCCAGGCACGGGTCTTCTCCTGAAGCTTTGGCCAATACTCGTGGAGGCGGCGCGGAAATGCCGCTTCGATCAGAGGGAGGGAGAGCGACGGTGGGACCGCGATCGCGGTCGGTGTCGATGTGGTGCCGGATGGGAAAGCAAGCACGAACTAGCCCCTCTCAGCCGCCGGTGGCGCGCGCCTCCCGCAAGCCGAGCGCGCGCTCTTGCGTATCCCCGCACTCCCATTCAGCCCTACAACTGACCGATTTGGGAACGGATTTGCCGCATTCGCTGCCCACGGCGCCGGAATTCTCCTGGTGTGTGGCGGCTTTTGGGGAACACGCGCGCGAACGGCGGCTGTTCCGGAGGGTGTTCCGGGACAGCCGCCGTTCGAAAGCGAAGGGAGGGACCGATGGTCCGTTTCGGTCGTCGTTCAGTCGTTGGCGACCACGGGGTAGCGCGGCTCGTTCTCGGCCATCTGCCGCAGCGCGTCCTTGCGCTCCCGCTTGGAGAGCCGGTCGATGTACAGGTACCCGTACAGGTGATCGGTCTCGTGCTGCAAACACCGTGCGAAGTAGCCGGTGCCGCGCACCTTGACCGGGTTGCCCCGCTCGTCCTGCCCGGTCACCTCGGCGTAGTCGGGGCGGGCCAGCGGCGCGTAGGCGGTGGGCACCGACAGACAGCCCTCGTTGCTGTCGTCGAGCCGGCGCGACTCGGCCGGCAGCTCGACCAGCTTGGGGTTGCAGACCACGCCGACGTGCCGGACACCCTCGTCGTCGGGGCAGTCGTAGACGAAGACCTTCAGGTCCACCCCGATCTGGTTGGCGGCCAGGCCGACGCCCTCGGCGGTGCGCTGGCTGGCGAACATGTCCGCGACCAGCTGCTGGAACTCGTCGCCGAAGTCGGTGACGTCCCGGCACTCCTTGTGCAGCACCGGGTTCCCGACCACCGTGATCGGCCGCGAGGTCCCGCGCCCCCGCCAGGCGGCCTCGCGCTCCTCGCAGTCCTCCGTGTCGACGACGTACCCCTCGTCGTCCACAGGGAGCACGCCCACGTGCTGCTGATCGGTGTCCTGCTGCGCCATGACGGACGTACGCCTTCCTCAGTGAAACCGGGCTCGATGCTCGATACAGGTTACGGGCAACGCGCCCCGTGAGGGGCGCGGGACTGTGTCCCTATGCGGCTCCGCCGCGTGGGCGCGACAAGCCACGACGGCGCCGCGCCTAACAGACTTCCTCAAGATCCCGCCAGTCCCGGGAGTCCGGACTGTCCGCGACCCACCCGTCCAGCAGCCCCCGAACCAAAGAGGCGGGCGCAGCCACCCCGCACTCCCGCTCCGGCACCCACAGCTGCCCGTCCGTCCGGTGTCCCAGCGGTCCCGGATGCCCCGGCTCACTGTGATCGTGCGGGTCGAGATGCTCCCCGTCGCCCTCGTCGGACGGCATCCGGGACTCCGAGCACATCCGGCACAGCAGCCGCACCGACGACGACCAGTCCTCCGCCGCGAACCCGGCGTCGGCGGCGAGCTGCTCCAGCGCGTCCCGGTCGGACTCGGTGGCCGCTTCCAGCAGGACCACCCAGGTCGGCACCGGCGAGGGCGCCCACAGCTCGATCTCGTCGAAGACCGGGTAGGCATGTCCGGCGGCGGTGGTCCGCTCGCCGTGCGGGACGCCGTCGTGCAGCACGACCTCGCCCCAGCGCCGTCCGGACGACGGCAGCGGGATCGACAGCACCTCGATGCGGGCCGGGTCCAGCCGCCGTCCCCACACCACCTCGGCCTCCCCCTCGGGAGAGAGCCGCACCGCCGCGCTGCCCAGCTCCATGCCGAGCGGTTCACCGGAGTCGGTCGCGTCGCCGGGGGGCCGCAGCCCGTACGCCTGCCAGGCCCGGCGGGCCAGCGGCCAGTCCTGGAGGGCGGTCGCGGCGATGCCGACGTTCCACCAGTCGGGGGCCCCGGTGTCCCGGTCGAGCAGGGCGACGGCTCTGAGGCCGGCCGTGCGGGCCTGCTCCCAGTCGTGCCGGAACTTGTGCAGCAGGGCGAGGTTGAACCACGACTCCGACAGCCAGGGCTCGAGGTCGGCGGCCCGCGTCAGCAGCGCCCCCGCGTCCTCGTACCTGCCGTCACCGATCAGGGTGAACGCACGGTCGGTGGCCTGCCGCCAGGAGGCGGAGGGCCGGTGCCGTCCCTTGCCGAAGATCCTCACGATTCCCGCCTGCCAGTTCCGTTCTGTGGGCTGGCTGTGCCTTTTTGCCCCCCGGACACCCTCTCCTGCGCATCAAACCACGTACGGCTGGAGAGGCGCTCATTACCCATGGGTTACCCAGCCGTGCGGGAGGTAAGACAGCGGCGGGACACGGCGAACCACCTCGCCATGTCCCGCCGGTTAGCACGATCGAGTGACGCGGTACGTCGCTCAGGCATCCCGCGACTGAGAGGGGGCAGTCGCGATGTCGTGATCGGGGACGGTCTCCCCGGAGCGGATCAGCTCCAGCCGGCCCATGACCTTGGAGCGGAGGTCACCGGGCACGTCGTCCTGTCCGCAGCACCGCTTGACCAGCTTCTTCACCGCCTGCTCCAGGCCGTACTTCTCCAGGCACGGCGAGCATTCCTCGAAGTGCGTCTCGAACTTGGAGCACTCCGTGTCCGGCATCTCCTTGTCGAGGAACTCGTAGAGATGATCGAGGATTTCGCTGCAATCCGTCTCGTGCGGCTCTCCGCAGCTCATGACCCCGAGCCTTTCGCTTCGTTCGACTCTCCGGCGCCGGCCGGGACCAGTCCGCGGTCGCGGGCGTAGTCCTCCAGCATGCCGCGCAGCTGGCGGCGCCCACGGTGCAGCCGTGACATCACGGTCCCGATGGGTGTCCCCATGATGTCCGCGATCTCCTTGTAGGCAAAGCCCTCTACATCGGCCAGGTACACGGCGATGCGGAATTCCTCGGGGATCGCCTGGAGCGCCGACTTCACGTCCGAGTCGGGCAGGTGGTCGAGCGCCTGCGACTCGGCGGAGCGCAGACCGGTCGACATGTGCGACTCGGCGCGGGCGAGCTGCCAGTCCTCGATCTCCTCGGCCGCGCTGCGCTGCGGCTCGCGCTGCTTCTTGCGGTACGAGTTGATGAAGGTGTTGGTGAGAATCCGGTAGAGCCACGCCTTGAGATTGGTGCCCTCGCGGAACTGGTGGAAGGACGCGTACGCCTTCGCGTACGTCTCCTGCACCAGGTCCTCGGCGTCGGCCGGGTTGCGCGTCATGCGCAGCGCGGCCGAGTACATCTGGTCGAGGAACTCGAGCGCGTCCCGCTCGAAGCGCGCGCTGCGCTCCGCGGTCGTCTCCGTGCTCGTGCCGCCCCGGCCCTCGGGCTGCTCCGCCTGGCCGTTGTCGGTCCCTGCGTCGGTACCGGTGACCGGACCCACCTCCTCCAATGCCGTCACGGGACCGAGTCCGGCCCCGCTCGAATCGGAGGATAGACGACTTCCCGGTCCGCCCGCCGCCCGGACCGGGGCGGTCTTCGCCGCGTGCAGCACCGACCACTCAAGGTCTGGGCGACTGCCGCGGGCGGGGCAGAAGGTGGAACCCATGCGGTGGACTTCCTCTCCTACGGCTGCGGTGCTGGGACGCCAGCACGTACGACCCTCACAACAGCCGTCGGGCGCCGGTCATTCCCTGGAGTTCACTCCAGTGACCCGGTCCACTTCACGACCGCCTCCGTGAGCTGGGCCAGGGCTTCGTCCTGGGTGAGCGGGGCCCGTTTCGGGACGGCGAAGCCATGATCGCCGCCGGGGATCCCGGTCAGTTCGTACGGGCCGGCCGGGAACTCGGCGGGTTTCCCGAAGGGGTCGTTGCCGCCCTGGACGACCAGGGTGGGCACGCCGGCGCCGAGCAGTTCCTCGGCCCGGGACTTCTCCGGCTTGCCCGGCGGGTGCAGCGGGAAGCTGAGCGCGAGGACGGCGCGGGCGCCCAGTTCGGCGGCGGTACGGCAGGCCACCCGGGCGCCGGCGCTGCGGCCCCCGGAGATCACCGGCAGGCCGGGGCGGGCGAGCGCGGGCCACAGGCCCCGCCAGCCGGTGTCCAGGGTCTTCGGCGCGGGCGCCAGCTTCCTGCCCGCCACCCGCCAGGGCTGCTCGACGAGGGCGACGGTGACGCCGTGCGCGGGGACGGCGGCGGCCAGGGCCACCAGGTCGCGGGCCTCGACGCCGCCGCCGGCGCCGTGGCCGACGGCCAGGACCAGCCGGGGGTCCGGGGCCTCGTACCAGGTGACGCGGGCGGTCCCGGCGTCCGTCTCGACGGTCTGCTGCCTTGAGTGGTTCACATCAGAAGAGTGTGCCCTCCTCCGGCCCCTCCAGCTCCTTCAGCAGCTCCGGGCCGTCGTTGCGGACGTTGCTGACGGCGGTGGTGACCGGGTACGCCCGCATCAGGCCCTCGGGGGGCGGGGCGAGCAGCGCGCGCAGTTCGTCCGGGTCGGTGCGGGCCGGGTCGAGCCAGGCGTCCCAGCGGTCCGGGGTGAGCATCAGCGGCATCCGGGGGTGGATCTCGGCGAGCGCGTGCGGGCCCTCGGCGGGCGCGACGGCCAGCGGGGCGGTCTCGGCCTCCGTGGTGATCACCGAGCAGGTCACCCACCAGGCGCCGGGGTGGTCGTCCGGCAGGGTGCGGTCGCGCCAGAACTCGTACAGCCCGGCCATCGCGAAGACCGACCCGTCGGCCGGGGTGACGAAGTAGGGCTGCTTGCGGGGCCGCTTCTTCCTGCCCTCGACCTCCAGGTCCCGCTCCTGCTTGCCGGTGACCCACTCGTAGTAGCCGTCGGCGGGCAGCACGCAGCGCCGGGTGGCGAAGGCGCGGCGGAAGGAGGGCTTCTCGTGCACGGTCTCCGCGCGGGCGTTGATCATCCGCGCGGCGCCCTCGGGCGTCTTGGACCAGGAGGGCACCAGCCCCCACTTCAGCTTGCGCAACTGGCGAACCGGCCGGGGGTCGCCGGCGTCCTTGAGAGGGCGGTCGAGGACGGCGTAGACCTCTTTTGTAGGGGCCACGTTGTAATCCGGCTCCAGATTCGTCTCCTGGGGCTCCCATTTCTCGATCTCAAAGACTCCTGCGAGATCCTCGGGTCCACGACTCGCCGCATACCTACCGCACATACGTGCAACACTGCCAGATTCCGCCGGTCCGGGAGGGGCCACACCTCGTATGGATCTTCATATGGCCAGCACCACAGCCACCTCGCTCTGGGACGAGGTCACCGGTATCCAGCCCGACCCCGACCTGTGGGTGGTGATCGCCGCCGCGGTCGCCGCGCTGGTGGTCGTCGTGCCGCACCGGCCCTGGCGGATAGCGCGCAACGCCATCACCATCGCCCACGAGGGCGGGCACGGGCTGGTGGCGCTGCTCACCGGCCGGCAGCTCACCGGCATCCGGCTGCACTCGGACACCAGCGGCCTGACCGTCAGCCGGGGCAAGCCGACCGGCCTCGGCATGATCCTGACCGCGGCGGCCGGCTACACCGCTCCCCCGCTGCTCGGCCTCGGCGGCGCCGCGCTGCTGGGCGCGGGCCGCATCACACTGCTGCTGTGGCTGGCCACCGCGCTGCTGCTCGCCCTGCTGGTGATGATCCGCAACGCCTACGGGGCGCTGACGGTCGTGCTGACCGGCGGCGCCTTCGTCCTGGTGTCGTGGCTGACCGGTCCGCAGGTGCAGGCGGCGTTCGCGTACGCGGTGGTGTGGTTCCTGCTGCTCGGCGGGGTGCGGCCGGCGTTCGAGCTCCAGGCGAAGCGGTCCCGCGGGGGTGCCGGGGACTCGGACGCGGACCAGTTGGCGCGGCTCACCCATGCCCCGGCCGGGGTGTGGTTCTTCCTGTTCCACATGGTGTCGCTGTGCTCGCTGCTCGGCGGGGGGCGGTGGCTGCTGGAGCTGTGAACCGGGCCGTCCGAGGCACCTTCCCGGTGAGATCGAACGCATATATGCACGGCACGTACCATGACGGTGTTTCGGTCTGGTTTCGCCACTTTTGATCAAGATCTCCGGTCGCGCTCAGCCACTAAAGTGGGCCCCATGACGCTGAACCCCGCGCACACCGCCCTCTGGTCCGCCCCGCACGCGAGCGGAGCCGTGGACGCGACCGTCCACGTGCCCGGGTCGAAATCGGTCACCAACCGCGCCCTGGTGCTCGCCGCCCTGGCCTCCGAGCCCGGCTGGCTGCGCCGCCCGCTGCGCTCCCGCGACACCCTGCTGATGGCGGGCGCGCTGCGCGAGCTGGGCGTGGGCATCGAGGAGGGCGTCGGCCCGGACGGCACCGGCGAGTTCTGGCGGGTCATCCCGGCCGGCCTGCGCGGCCCGGCCACCGTCGACGTGGGCAACGCCGGCACCGTGATGCGCTTCCTGCCCCCGGTCGCCACCCTCGCCGACGGCCCGGTCCGCTTCGACGGCGACCCGCGCTCCTACGAGCGTCCGCTGCACGGCGTGATCGACGCGCTGCGCGCGCTGGGCGCCCGGATCGACGACGACGGCCGCGGCGCGCTGCCGCTGACCGTGCACGGCGGCGGCGCTCTGGAGGGCGGGCCGGTGGCGATCGACGCCTCCTCGTCCTCGCAGTTCGTCAGCGCCCTGCTGCTCTCCGGGCCGCGCTTCAACCAGGGCGTCGAGGTCCGGCACACCGGCACCGCGCTGCCCTCCATGCCGCACATCCGGATGACCGTCGACATGCTGCGCGCGGTCGGCGCCCAGGTCGACACCCCGGAGTCGGGCGGCGAGCCCAACGTCTGGCGGGTGACGGCGGGCGCGCTGCTCGGCCGCGACCTCACCATCGAGCCGGACCTGTCCAACGCGCAGCCGTTCCTCGCGGCGGCGCTGGTCACCGGCGGCAAGGTGACGATCCCGGAATGGCCGGCCCGCACCACCCAGCCCGGCGACCGGCTGCGGGAGATCTTCACCGAGATGGGCGGTTCCTGTGAACTGACCGATTACGGCCTGGTTTTCACCGGCTCGGGCGCGGTGCACGGCATCGACGTGGACCTCTCCGAGGTCGGCGAGCTGACCCCGGGCATCGCGGCGGTCGCCGCCCTCGCCGACTCCCCCTCGACCCTGCGCGGCGTCTCCCATCTGCGGCTGCACGAGACGGACCGGCTGGCCGCGCTCACCAAGGAGATCAACGAACTCGGCGGTGACGTCACCGAGACCGCCGACGGCCTGCACATCCGCCCGCGCCAGCTGCACGGCGGCACCTTCCACACCTACGAGGACCACCGCATGGCCACCGCCGGCGCGATCCTCGGCCTGGCGGTGAAGGACGTGGTGATCGAGAACGTGGCGACGACGGCGAAGACCCTGCCGGACTTCCCCGGCCTGTGGACCGGGATGCTCGGCGCGTAGGGGACTCGGGAAACGCCATGCGCCGCTACGGCAAGCACACCGACGAGGACGACATCCGCACCCGGCCGGGCCGCCGCAACACCCGGCCCCGGACCAACATCCGCCCCAAGCACGAGGACGCCGCCGAGGGCATGGTCCTCACCGTCGACCGGGGGCGGCTGACCTGCCTGGTCGAGGGCCGTACGGTCCTGGCGATGAAGGCCCGCGAACTGGGCCGCAAGGCGGCGGTGGTCGGCGACCGGGTCGCCCTGGTCGGCGACATGTCCGGCGCGAAGGACACGCTGGCCCGGATCGTCCGCATCGAGGAGCGCACCTCGGTGCTGCGCCGCACCGCGGACGACGACGACCCCTTCGAGCGGGTGGTCGTCGCCAACGCCGACCAGCTGGCCATCGTCACCGCCCTGGCCGACCCCGAGCCGCGCCCCCGGCTGATCGACCGCTGCCTGGTCGCGGCGTTCGACGGCGGCCTCACCCCGCTCCTGGTGCTGACCAAGTCGGACCTGGCCCCGCCGGACGAACTCCTTGAGCTGTACGGCGCCCTGGACATCCCCTACGTGGTCACCAGCCGCGAGGAGCTGGCCGACGGGGACGCGGCCGACCGGGTCAGGGACCATCTCACCGGCAAGATCACCGCGTTCGTCGGCCACTCCGGTGTCGGCAAGACCACGCTGGTCAACGCGCTGGTCCCGGACGACCGGCGGCGCTCCACGGGGCATGTCAACGCGGTGACGGGACGCGGCCGGCACACCACCACCTCGGCGCTCGCGCTGCCGTTGGCGGCCCCCGACAGCTGGGTCGTCGACACCCCGGGAGTACGGTCGTTCGGGCTCAACCACGTCGACCCGTCGCGCGTGATCCACGCCTTCCCCGACCTGGCGCCGGGTACGGAGGGCTGTCCGCGCGCGTGCAGTCACGACGAGCCCGACTGCGCGCTGGACGCCTGGGTGGCCGAGGGCCACGCGGACCCGGCGCGGCTGTACTCGCTGCGCCGGCTGCTGGCGACGCGGGAGCGGACGGAAGGCGACTGACCTTCGCGTTGTTTGCGAGGGCGGGGCACCGGTAAGTGCATAATCGCACCAAGCCGGACCCAAGCCCGAGCAAAGCGGTCACGGTGCCCGGGACTGCGGCTGGACCTACGGGAGGACGAACACATGGCGTGGCTGCTGGTCATAGTGGCCGGGGTGCTGGAGACCGGTTTCGCCGTGTGCCTGAAGCTGTCGCACGGCTTCACCCGGCTGTGGCCGACCATCGCCTTCGCCGCCTTCGCGCTGGGCAGCTTCGGCCTGCTGACCCTGTCCCTGAAGAAGCTCGACGTGGGCCCGGCCTACGCCGTGTGGACCGGCATCGGCGCGGCGGGCACCGCCATCTACGGCATGATCTTCCTCGGCGACCTGGTGTCGACCCTGAAGATCGTCTCGATCAGCCTGGTCATCCTGGGCGTCATCGGACTCCAGCTGTCGGGTTCCTCCCACTGATCACCGGCCCGGGCGGTCATCGGGCCGTCAGTGCGTCAGCCGCCGCGGCAGCGCGGTCCGTACCAGGTCGGCCACCCCGCCCTCGCCCGGCGGCGCGGCGACACAGGACAGGGCCAGCCGGACGGCCAGCTCGCATACCCGGGTCAGGTCGACGGCGTCCGGCTGCTCGGGGCGGCCGTCACCGGCCCCCGCGTCAGCCCCGGACCCCGACCCCCGTCCTGACATCGTCGCCGCCGCCCGGTCCCGGACCAGGGCCACGAACTCGCCGGGCGAGGGCAGCGGTCCGTCCGCCCGGCGCTGGGCCGGGACCGCGGCGGTGGACTCCACCGCCGCCAGCGCCGGGGCCGGCAGCCGCGCCTCCCAGCAGCCGGTGAGCAGGGCCCGTACCAACGGACTGCGGCGGGCGGCCGACGTGGTCCACTCGGCGGCGGCGGTGAGCTGTTCGCAGGGGCCGCCGGGGCCGGCGAGGGCGCGTTCGATCCCGGCGAGGAAAGCGTCCGCCTCCCCGCGCACCAGCGCCCGCCCGAGCCCCTCCTTGCTGCCGAACTCGTTGTACAGGGTCTGCCGGGACACCCCGGCCGCGGCGGCCACGTCCACCATGCGCACGGCGGACCAGGGCCGCCGGGACAGCGCCCGGTGGGCGGCGTCGAGCAGGGATTCCCGCGCTCCAGGCATCATCGCCTCCCCAGCGGCGAGCGGCTCTGCGGCCCAGATTTGACGCGCTCCGGGGCACTGTCAAGGGTGTGCGCGACGACCGTGCGCCCGTACGCCGTACCCGCCCCGGAAGCACCGCGCGCCACTCGCGGGCCGGTCACCCTGTTGGCCCGCCGCGGCTCCCGGCCGATACGGTTGCCGCATGCCCGACTACCTGGACGACCTCCGCCTGGCCCACGTCCTCGCGGACGCCGCCGACGCGACCACCATGGAGCGCTTCAAGGCGCTCGACCTCAAGGTCGAGACCAAGCCGGACATGACGCCGGTCAGCGAAGCGGACAAGGCGGCCGAGGAGTTGGTGCGCGGCCACCTCCAGCGGGCCCGCCCCCGGGACGCGGTCCTCGGCGAGGAGTACGGTGTGGAGGGCACCGGTCCGCGCCGCTGGGTGATCGACCCGATCGACGGCACCAAGAACTACGTGCGCGGCGTGCCGGTCTGGGCCACGCTGATCTCCCTGATGGAGGCGGGCGAGGGGGGCTACCAGCCGGTCGTGGGTGTCGTCTCGGCACCCGCCCTGGGCCGCCGCTGGTGGGCCGTCAAGGACCACGGCGCCTTCACCGGCCGCAGCCTGACCTCCGCCTCCAGGCTGCACGTCTCCCAGGTGTCCGGGCTCTCCGACGCCTCCTTCGCGTACTCCTCGCTCAGCGGCTGGGAGGAGCAGGGCCGGCTGGACGGCTTCCTGGACCTGACCCGCAAGGTGTGGCGCACGCGCGCGTACGGCGACTTCTGGCCGTACATGATGGTCGCGGAGGGCTCGGTCGACCTGTGCGCGGAGCCGGAGCTGTCCCTGTGGGACATGGCCGCCCCCGCGATCGTCGTCACCGAGGCGGGCGGCACCTTCACCGGCCTGGACGGCCGCCCGGGACCGCACAGCGGCAACGCGGCGGCGTCGAACGGCCTGCTCCACGACGAACTGCTGCGCCACCTGGAAGCGCGGCACTGACCGCACCCTTGTTTGCCTCCGCTTTACCTGTCACTCTGGGAGCCCCCTCACTTGTGAATTTGTGAATCCATGAACTAATCATGGTTCAGGAGGTGGCTCCACCCATGCTCGTCCGCGACGCCATGAGCACGGTCGTCCTCACCATCGGCCCCGACCACACGCTGCGCCAGGCCGCCGCCCTGATGGCCGCCCGGCGGGTGGGCGCGGCCGTCGTCCACGACCCCGACGCCGAGGGCATCGGCATCCTCACCGAACGCGACATCCTCAACTCCGTCGGCCGGGGCCAGGACCCGGACGCCGAGCGCACCCACGCCCACACCACCGGCGACGTCGTGTTCGCCACGCCGTCCTGGACGCTTCAGGAGGCGGCGCGGGCGATGACGCACGGCGGCTTCCGCCATCTCATCGTCCTGGACCGCGGCGAGCCGGCCGGCATCGTCTCGGTCCGCGACATCATCCGCTGCTGGGTCCCCGACCGCGTACCGGTCTGAACGCGCGAAACGGGCCGGGCCCCTCGAACCAACGAGGTGCCCGGCCCGCCGCCACGACAAGCGGTCCAGTGCTGTCAGCCGCGCAGGGCCTGGACCGCGGCCTCCAGCCGCTTGCCGAAGTCGCCGTCCGCCTGGCGGAAGTTGTTGATCGCGCGCTCGCGGATGTCCTCGCGCGAGACCTTGGCGATACCGCCGGCCAGGTTGTTGACCAGGCGCTCCTTCTCGTCCTCGGACATCAGGCGGTAGAGGTTGCCGGCCTGGACGAAGTCGTTGTCCTCGGTGTGCACCGGGGTCACGGTCTCGCCGGTGACACCGGTGACCGGGACGCCCTGCCACAGCGCCCGGTCCGTCTGGAACGGGCCGCCGAAGCTGTTCGGCTCGTAGTTCTTCGCACCGTTGTGGCGGCCGTCGTACAGGTAGCCGTCACGGGCGTGGGTGCGCGCCTCGGTGGCGTGCGGGCGGTTCACCGGCAGGTGGTCGGCGTTGATGCCGACGCGGTAGCGGTGGGCGTCGCCGTAGGCGAAGAGCCGGCCCTGGAGCATCTTGTCCGGGGACGGGCCGATGCCGGGCACGAAGTGCGCCGGGGAGAAGATCGACTGCTCGACCTCGGCGAAGATGTTCTGCGGGTTGCGGTTGAGCTCCATCTTGCCGAACCAGACGATCGGGTAGTCCGCGTGCGGCCACACCTTGGTCAGGTCGAACGGGTTGAAGCGGTACGTCGCCGCCTCGGCCACCGGCATGATCTGCACACCGACGGTCCAGGACGGGAAGTCGCCGCGCTCAATGGCCTCGCGCAGGTCGCGCTGGTGCGAGTCGGGGTCCTTGCCCGCGAGGACCTCGGCCTCCTCGGCGGTCAGGTTCTTGATGCCCTGGTCCGTCTTGAAGTGGTACTTCACCCAGAAGGCCTCGCCGGCCTCGTTGTTCCACTGGTACGTGTGCGAGCCGAAGCCGTCCATGTGCCGGTAGGAGGCCGGGATGCCGCGGTCGCCGTGCAGCCAGGTCACCTGGTGGGTGCTCTCCGGGCTCAGCCCCCAGAAGTCGAAGACGTTGTCCGCCTCCTGCGAGCCGGTGTACGGGTCGCGCTTCTGGGTGTGGATGAAGTCGGGGAACTTGATCGCGTCCCGGATGAAGAACACCGGGGTGTTGTTGCCGACGAGGTCGTAGTTGCCCTCTTCGGTGTAGAACTTCACCGCGAAACCGCGCGGGTCACGGACGGCGTCCGCCGCACCCAGGTTGCCGGCCACGGTCGAGAAGCGGAGGAAGACCTCCGTCTCCTTGCCGACCTCGGAGAGGAAGGCGGCGCGGGTGTACTTGGTGACGTCCGCGGTGACCTTGAAGGTGCCGTAGGCACCGGCGCCGCGGGCGTGCACGACACGCTCCGGGATGCGCTCGCGGTTGAAGTGGGCCAGCTTCTCCAGAAGGAGCTGGTCCTGGACGAGCACCGGGCCACCGACACCGGCCGTCTCGCTGTTCTGGTTGTCGGCGACCGGAGCGCCGGCCTCCGTAGTAAGCGGTCCCTGAGTCACGTGGGCCTCCTGGCCATTCTTGCTGTTCCTGTCCCTTGGCCTAAGCCGTTGCCGATCCTACAATGGACAATGTCTAAGTCAAGTAAGGCTCCAAAGTCACACTGGTTCGGGACACGGCTCCCCTGGCTGTTAGGCTGGTTCGCATGAGTGACCTACTGGAACGGCTGCGTGGACGTGGATGGCGTATGACCGCCCAGCGGCGCGTCGTGGCCGAGGTCCTGGACGGCGAGCACGTCCACCTGACGGCCGACGAGGTGCACGCGCGGGCCGTCACGAAACTCCCGGAGATCTCCCGGGCCACCGTGTACAACACGCTGGGCGAGCTGGTCTCGCTCGGCGAGGTGCTGGAAGTGGCGACGGACAAGCGCGCCAAGCGCTACGACCCGAACGCCCATCAGCCCCACCACCACCTGGTCTGTGCCCAGTGCGGCGCGATCCGCGACGTCCACCCCGCGGGCAACCCGCTGGCCGACCTCCCCGACTCGGAGCGCTTCGGCTTCACGGTGTCGGACGTCGAGGTGACCTACCGCGGCGTCTGCCCGAACTGCGCGGCGGGCTGACCGTCCACTTCCCCCGGCACCCTCGCGGTGCCGGGGATTTTTCACGTCCGTCCACGTCCGTGCGCCGGGCAACGCGTCGAGGGCCGGAACCCTTTCGGATTCCGGCCCTCGACCATCAGTAGCGGGGACAGGATTTGAACCTGCGACCTCTGGGTTATGAGCCCAGCGAGCTACCGAGCTGCTCCACCCCGCGGCGATGAATGCAACGTTACGTCAAGGTCGCGCGCGGAGGCAAATCGCGTGCCGTCAGGCCGACAGCTCCTCCCGCAGCGCGTCCCGCAGCCGGGCCGCCCGGCGGGCCACCTCGGTGGGGCCCAGGCTGACCGCGCGGTCGGCCCAGCGCTGGCCCTCGGCGAGCTCCCCGCGGCGGGCACAGACCAGAGCGAGGCGGAGTGCCGCCCGGCCGTGGCCGGCGTCGGCCGCCCGGGTCCACCACAGGGCCGCCTCCGGCTCGCTGCCCTCACGGGCCAGCAGCAGCCCGAGGTTGAAGGCGCCGTTGCGGGAGCCCGCCTCGGCCGCCGCCCGGTACCAGCGGGCCGCCTCCATGACGTCGCCGCGGGCCGCGGCCAGCATCCCGACCCGCACCTGGGCGCGGCGGTGGCCCTGCCCGGCCGCCCGCTCGTACCACTCCTCGCACTCGGTCTTCTCGTGCGCCGGCTCGCCCAGTTCGTGCGCCGGCTCCGGCGGCCGGCGCGCGTCGAGCAGCGTGGCCAGCCGGTAAGCGGCCTCCGCGCTGCCGCCGCCGGCCGCGCACCGCAGGTGCCGCTCGGCCTCCTGCTCGTCGCCGTCCCGCAGCCGGGCCATCCCGACCTGGAGCGCGGCCTCGGCGTGCCCGGCCGAGGCGGCCCGCTCGTACCAGCGCAGCGCCGCCGCGTCCTGTCCGCGCCCGGCGTACAGGATGCCCAGGTTGAAGGCGGCGTCCACGCTGCCCGCCTCGGCGGCCTTGGAGAACCAGGGCTCGGCACCGGTCCGGTCGCCGCCCTGAAGCAGCAGGATGGCCAGCGCGTTGGCGGCCTCCCGGTGGCCGGCGTAGGCCGCCCGCCGATACCACTGCTCGGCCTGCTGGACACGGCCCTGCGCGGCGCAGAGCAGCCCGAGGTTGTACGCGCCGTTGTCGTCGCCCGCGTCCATCGCCGCCCGGTACCAGCGCTCCGCGGTCTGCGGCTCGCCCCGCTCGGCGTGCAGCGCGCCCAGCGCGTTGGCGGCGTTGCCGTCGCCCTCCTGGGCGGCGCGCAGCCACCACACCGCGGCGCTCTCGGTGTCCCCGGCGTCGCGCAGCAGGAAGCCCAGCGCGCAGGCGGCGCGCGCCTCGCCGTCCTTGGCGGAGGTCAGGTACCAGCGCCCGGCCTCCTTCAGTTCGCCCCGGCGCTCCAGGATCGCCCCGAGGTGCAGCGCGGCCCGCCGGTGGCCGCGGGCCGCCGCCTGCCGGTACCAGCGCTCGGCCTCCTCGGCGGCCCGCTCGTCGTCCCCGATCGTGTCGCTGGTGCGCGGGTCCAGGGTCCGGGCCAGCCGGTACGCGGCCTCCCGGTGCCCCCGCTCGGCGGCCACCCGCATCCAGCGCTCGGTCGCGCTGTCGCCGCGGTGCTCCAGCAGGTCGGCGAGGGCATAGGCGCCCAGGACATGGCCCTGCTCGGCGGACTGGCGCAGCCAGTACTCGGCAGCGGGCTCGTCGCCGCGCTCGCGGAAGTGCCGCCCCAGCGCGTGCGCGGCCGCGGCCGATCCGGCGACGGCGGCGATCCGCCACCACCCGGCGGCCTCGTCGGCGTACCCGCGCTGATGCAGCAGGACACCCAGGTTGTTGGCGGCGGCCCGGTCCCCGGCCGCGGTGGCGGCCCGCAGATGCGGCTCGGCCCCGTCGAGATCACCGCGGCGCAGCAGCATGGACCCGAGCACGCTCATCGCCTCGACGTCACCGGCCTCGGCGGCGAACCGCCGGCGCACCTCTTCGGCCGCCTCGTCGGCGGCCTCCCCGGCCTCGTCCCGGACCCCGTCGGGACCGGATGGCTGCACAAATCGCCCCGTCTCGAACAGAGTTGCCATGTCCCCCATAACGTCCATCGTCGCACCACCTGCAACCTGCGTACACCCGGTATACCGCAGTCAGTGAGGTCACTTCAGCGTTTTGTCGACATGCCCACAGAGAGACAAGTCAAACACATATCGCCCAACTCCCGCGCCCGGCACGGCCGTCACACCGGACCGACACATGAGTTCGCACATGACGAAGGCCCGGATCCCTGATGGGATCCGGGCCTTCGCTGTCAGTAGCGGGGACAGGATTTGAACCTGCGACCTCTGGGTTATGAGCCCAGCGAGCTACCGAGCTGCTCCACCCCGCGCCGTTGTGATCTCAACCTATCACGGCGCGGGAGGGAGCCTGACCAGGGCGGGTCAGCCGCTGTCCCCGGCACTGGCGCCGGGACTCGGACTGGCCGTGCCGTCGTCCCCGTTCTTGTCGCTGCCACCGCTGCTGTTCTTGTCGGCCTCCGCCTGGGCCTCCTCGGCCCGGCTCAGCGCGTCCTCGAGGTCCTTCTGGGCCTCGCCGTACGCCGTCCAGTCGTTCTCCTTCAGGGCCTTCTGGCCGGCCTCGAAGGCTTCCTGGGCGTCGTTCAGCGCCTCCTGGACCGTGGGATCGCTCGAGGTCGGCGGTGGCTGGGTGGTGTCGTCGCCCTCGTCCGGCGGCTCGGCGGTCGTACCGCCGTCCCCGAACACCTTGTTGAGGGCCTCGTCCAGGGTGTCCTCGAAGGCCGTCTGACCGCCGTAGGTCACCAGCACCTTGCGCAGCAGGGGGTACTTGAGGCCGCCGCCGCGCACGTAGACCGGTTCCACGTAGAGCAGTCCGCCGTCCAGCGGCACCGTCAGCAGGTTGCCGTACTCCACCTCCGAGTCGCCGCCTCTGAGCAGCCTGATGGACTCGGCGATGTCCTGTTCGGAGTTGAACTGGCTCTGCACCTGTTTAGGACCGTCGACGGTCGTGCTGGTCGGCAGTTTCAGAATTCTGATCTTGCCGTAGCCGCTGGTGCCGGCCTCGGCGTCGACCGCCATGAACGCGCTGAGGTTGTCCCGCCCGTTGGGCGTGAACGTGGTCGTCAGCGAGAACGCCTGCTGGTCCTGGTCGGGCATCTTCATGCTCAGGTAGTACGGCGGCACCGCGTCGCCCGACTTGTTGGTCGGGTCCTCCGGCACCTGCCACACCTCGCTGCCGCTGAGGAACGTCTCGGCGTCGTCCACGTGGTAGCGGCTGAGCAGCTCGCGCTGGACCTTGAACAGGTCCTGCGGGTAGCGCAGATGGGCCATCAGGGCGTCGGAGATCTCCGACTTGGGCTGCACCGTGTCCGGGAACGCCTTCATCCAGGTCTTCAGGACCGGGTCCTCGGTGTCCCACTGGTAGAGCTTGACGTCGCCGGTGTACGCGTCGACGGTCGCCTTCACCGAGTTGCGGATGTAGTTGACCTGGTTCTGCTGAGCGACCACCGCGCGGTTGTCGTTGGTCGCGGTCAGCGAGTCGGCGGTGGTGTCGCCGAGCGTGGTGCGGGAGGCGTACGGATAGCCGTTGGTGGTCGTGTAGGCGTCCACGATCCACTGGATCCGGCCGTCCACCACCGCCGGATAGGCGTCGCCGTCGATGGTCAGCCAGGGCGCGACGGCCTCGACGCGGTCCTTGGGCGTGCGGTTGTACAGGATGCGCGAACCGTCGCCGATCGCCCCGGAGTACAGGATCTGCGGTTCGTTGAACGCCACCGCGTACGCGGCCCGGTTGACCGGGTTGGAGAGGTTGACCCCGCCGTCGCCCTTGTAGCTGGTGGTCTTCTCCCCGTTGTCGTCGGAGTAGTCGATCTCCTTCTGGGGACCGCCGACGATGGAGTAGGTGTTGGTCTTCTCGCCGTAGTAGATCCGCTGTTCGTACGTGCCGAGGTCACCCTTGGACGGCAGGTTGGACTCGGTGAACACCGGGCGGCCCTCGGCGTCGACCTCGGTGCCCTTGGCGGCGACCACGCCGAAGCCGTGGGTGTAGCGGAAGTGGTTGTTGATCCAGTTCTGCTTGTCCACACCGGCGAGGTTCAGCTCGCGCAGGCCGATGACGGTGTCCTGGTCGGCGCCGTCCTCGGTGCTGTAGCGGTCCACGTCCAGGTTGGTCGGGAAGGCGTAGTACTTCCGCATCTGCTGGAGCTGCTGGAACGTCGGCGAGACGATGTTCGGGTCCATGATCCGGACGCTGGCGGCGTCGTCGACGTCGTCCCGCAGCTGGGTCAGGTCCTTGGTGTCGCTCTTGCCGTCGTACTCGCTGACCTTGGTGCCGTCGATGCCGTAGGCGTCCCGGGTCGCCTTGAGGTTCTTCTCGACGTACGGCGCTTCCTTGGCCTGCTCGTTCGGCTGGACCTGGAACTTCTGCACGATCGCCGGGTAGAGACCGCCGATCAGGATCGCGGACAGCACCATCAGGCCGAAGCCGATCACCGGCAGCTGCCAGGTGCGCCGCCAGATGGTGGCGAAGAACAGCAGGGCGCAGATGACGGCGATGCAGAACAGGATCGTCTTGGCCGGCAGATAGGCGTTGGCGTCGACGTACCGCAGGCCCGTCCAGTTGTCGGTGGCCTTGAAGTCGCTGGACTTCACCGCCAGTCCGTACCGGTCCAGCCAGTACGCCACCGCCTTCAGGGCGACGAAGACGCCGATCAGCACGGAGAGGTGGCCGGTGGCCGCTCCGGTGGCGCGGGCGCCGGGGCTGGTGACGCGCAGGCCGCCGTACAGGTAGTGGGTGAGCGCGGCGGCGATCACCGAGATGATCACGGCGGCGAAGCCGAAGCCGAGCAGGAACCGGTACCAGGGCAGGTCGAAGGCGTAGAAGGAGACGTCGAGCTTGAACTGCGGGTCCTTCTGGCCGAAGGGCACGCCGTTGACCCACATCAGCCAGGTGCGCCACTGGCTGGACGCGGAGGCGCCGGCGATCAGGCCCACCAGGGCGGTGATGCCGAACAGCAGCCACTTCTTGTAGGGCGCGATGCCCATCCGGTACCGGTCGAGGTTCTGCTGCTCCATCGACATGGCGCTCAGCGGCGGGCGCATCCGGTGGGCCAGCCAGATGTTGAACCCGACGGCGAGGGCCATCAGCAGTCCGAAGACGAAGAAGAGTCCGATCTTCGTCCACAGGGTCGTGGTGAACACCGACGAGTAGTGGACCGACCGGTACCACAGCCAGTCCGTCCAGAAGCCCGCGAACATGGTGAACGCCATGGCCAGCACGGCCAGGACGCCCAGCGTCAGGAGCAGGGTCCGGACCCGCCGGGACGGTCGTCCCACTCTGATCCGTGGCCCCGTCGGGCCTCCGCCGCGGTCCGGCATCTGGAAAGCCAAGGTGAGCACCTCGAAGTTCGCTGTCGTATGTCCTCAGACCCCCGGGTTCGCGGGCCCTTCGTGCGCCCCCGTGCTCGTGGGCCCACACTTATGCAACTTACTCATCGTTTACTCGGTTCCCGATTCCGGCCCCGAACGAGGCAGGATTGTGACCATGTCCAACACCCCCATGGCGGCGAGCCCGCTGACCCGGTCCGTACTCGAGATCGACGAGTACGTCGCCGGTCTCGGCTGGGACCAGCCCGCCCGCCTCTTCGCCCTCGTAGACACCGCACGGCTCCAGGCCGAACAGCCCACGCTCGCGAACCGGCTCGGTCTCGCCGACGAGGGAGAGTCGGCCGGTCTCACCCCGATCGAGCAGGACGAAGTACCAACGGACCGGCCGCTGGACGAGTTCCTGGGCACCATCGCCTGGCCGGACGCGGTGGCCGGCTGCGCGCTCGCGGTGGAGCGGCTGATGCTGCCGCCGTCCGCCGAGGCGCAGGTGCCCGAGGGCCTGGGCGAGGCCGAGCTGGCGAAGTGGGTGGCGGACCACCCGGACCGGCAGGAGGTCCGGATGACGGTGGCCGTGCTGCGCGACGGGGCGCGCGAGTCGGCGCTGCGGCTGCGCGCGAAGGACACGCCGACGGAGGTGCTCACCGGTTCCGATCTGGTGCCGGGGCTGGCGGAGGCGCTGGCGGCGACGTTCGCCGAGTAGGTGTCAGCTCGCCGTGCAGGAGGGCAGCGCGTCGGTGTCGCCGGAGCGGATGTCCTTCAGCGCGGCCAGGGCGTCGTCGATGGTGCCCACCTTGACCAGGGTGAGCCCGTCGGGGGTGTCCTTCGCGGCGGCGGCGCAGTTGTCGGCGGGCGTCAGGAAGTACTGGGCGCCCTTGTCGCGGGCGCCGACCGTCTTCATCTCGATGCCGCCGATCGGGCCGACCTTGCCGTCGTCGTCGATGGTGCCGGTGCCCGCGACGAACTTGCCGCCGGTGAGGTCGCCGGGCGTCAGCTTGTCGTAGATGCCGAGCGAGAACATCAGGCCGGCGCTCGGCCCGCCGACGTCGGCGAGCTTGATGTCGATGCTGAACGGGAAGGTGTGGTCGGTCCCGGCCGAGATCCCGACGATGGCGCGCTTCTCGCCGGTGTCGTCGGAGGCGGCCGTGGTGATGGTGACCTTCTCGGTGGTGGTCGCCGTCCGGTTCTCCTTCTCGGCGGCGGCCTGCTCCTTGGCGGGCACCACCGTGAACGTCACGTCCTCGCCGGGCTTGTGCTCGGTGACGAGTTCGGCGACATCGGCGGGCTGCCTCACCGCCGTGCCGTCGACCGACTTGATGACGTCACCGGCGTGCAGCCGGCCCTCGGCCGGGGAGTCCTTGACGACGGTGGAGACCACCACCCAGGACTTCACCGGGATGTCCAGCTCCTTGAGCGCCGCGACCTTGGCGCTCTCCTGGGACTGGCTGAACTCCTCGGCGTTCTCCTGGGTCGACTGCTCCTCGGTCTTGCCGTCCGGGTAGAGCGTGTCGTGCGGCACCACCTTGTTGTCGTGCGCGAGCCAGCCGTACACGGCCTCGACCAGGTTCATCTTGTAGTCGGCGCTGGTGACACGGACCGTGGTCATGTTGAGGTGCCCGCTCGCCTCGTACGTCTTGTGCCCGGAGATCTGGAGCACCGGCTCGCCGTCATGATCACCCAGCGTGTTCACCGTCGGCCCCGGCGACATCTCCGCGTACGGCACGGGGATGAACACCCCCGCGCACAGGAGCGCGATCAGCATCAGGGTGGAGGCGAGCATCGTCGCGGTGCGGCGTGGCATGGAACGACAGTACGGGACGGTCCTGTCAGCGCACCGTCAGGGCGGTCCGGGCAGGGCATCGCCCTAGGAACGGCTGTGCTGCTTCTCCATGGCTTCGCGAAAGCGCGCGTACCCGTCCAGCTCGGGACCGTCGCTGCGTACCTTGCGGGTCCGGTTGGCCCAACTTCCCCACAGACCCGCGACGATCGCGGCCACCAGTGGAATGAGCAACCAGGCGAGCGCCCCCATGCCGACCTCCCGACCCCGTGTACGCGACTGACTGATCAGCAGATTAACCATCCGCAAGGTCAACGGTCGTGCCGGGGGTGCGGTTACGCAACCGGACGACCGCGCGGCGGCTCAGCAGGCCCCCACCCGCCCTCCCGTCGCCCGACCACCACCCCTCAACGACGGCGCTACGCGCCGACCCGCCCTCCCGTCGCCCGACCACCACCCCTCAACGACGGCGCTACGCGCCGACCCACTCCTCCGTGCCGTCGCTGAACGTCTGGTGCTTCCAGATCGGCACCTCGTGCTTGAGGTCGTCGATCAGCTGCCGGCACGCCTCGAACGCGTCGCCCCGGTGCGGGCAGGAGACGGCCACGACCACGGCGAGGTCACCGACCTGGAGGTCACCCACCCGGTGCACGGCCGCCAGGGCGCGCACCGGGTGCCCGGCGACGACCTTCTCGGCGATCCGCCGCATCTCCGCCTCGGCACTCGGGTGGCAGGAGTAGCCGAGCCGGTCGACGTCCGCTCCCCCGTCGTGGTCCCGCACGGTGCCCACGAACAGGGCGGTCCCGCCGGCCGAGGTGTCCCCTACGGCGCGGAAGACCTCGTCCACGGAGAGCGGTGTGTCCCGGATCGCGATCAGCTTCACGGGGTCCTGCGCGGCCTGCTCGCCGGGGTGATCGTTCATGGCTGCCATGTGTCCATCGTGCCGCACCGCGCGGACGACGCGGAACCGTACGGTCGGCCGGTACGCGCGCGTACCGCTTCGGAGGCTCCTACCAGCGGGCTCCCACCAGCAGGCTCTTGTCAGCGCGGTCCGCGGCTCAGATGCGCCGCCGCGCCTTGCGGGCCCGGCGGACCACCGCCGCCGCGCCCAGCAGCGCCACCGTCGCGCCCGCCGCGCCCGCCGCCGTGGCGTCCTTGCGGCCGAGCCGCCGCCCGGCCACCGTGTGCCGCCCGGACACCTCCTCCAGGAGTTCGGCGAGCACCTCCTCGTTGGTGTACTTGGGCCGCCACCCGGCATCGTGCAGCCGGCTGCCGCTCACCACCCAGGGGTACATCGTGTACGCCAGGTCGCCGGCCGGGGACGGCGTGAGTCCGATGCGGTGCAACCGGGCCGCCGCGCCCAGGGCGACCGCGGAGGGCAGCTCCATCCGCCGGATGCCGCTGAGCTCCTCGACCTCCTCCTGCTCCAGCCACCCGTCGCACCCGACGGCCAGCTCGCCCTCGACCTTCTCCAGGGCGGCGTACTCCAGCGCCCCGCACAGGTCGTCGACGTGGCAGAACTGCCAGGCGGGCCGCGACCCGGCCACCACCAGCAGCCGAGGGGACTCGAAGTACCTGGTCAGCGCGGTGTCGGTGCCGCCAACCAGGGTGGCCGGGCGGACCACCGTGACGTTCAGGCCGGGGTGCGCGCGGGGAGCGCGCCGGGCGAGCCGCTCGATCTCCAGCAGGTCGCCCACGCCGGTGGCCTCGGCCGTGGCCCGCAGCTCGGCGTCCTCCGACAGCGGCAGCTCGTTGTCCGGCAGCGCGCCGTAGACCATCGCGGACGTGCACAGCACCACGCGGTGCACACCGGCGGCCGCGGCGGCGGTCAGGACGGTCTGCGTCCCCCGGACGTTGTAAGCCGTCCGGGCGGCGGCGTCGGTCTCCAGGTCGAGGTCGAGCGCGAGGTGCACCACGACGTCGGCGCCGCGCAGCTTGTCGGCGATGGCCGGATCCCGCACGTCCAGGAGGTGCCAGTGCGCCTCGGCGCACTCGCCGCGCCGCTCGTCGATCGCCACGACCCGCTTGACCTCGTCGGACGCGGCGAGCCGCGCGGTGAGCAGCGCGCCGGTCCCGGACGCGGCACCGGTCACCGCCACGACGGGACCTCGCGCCACGGAGCCGGCGGGACTGGTTGACTGGTTTCGCGCTGCGCGAACCTGCGGATCTGGGGAACTCACCGGGCGTCTCCAGCGGTTGTCTTCAGTACGCACGCGGTGACGCGTACGTACCAGGTGGCATCCATCCTGCCGCAGGCCGTCAGTCGGCGAAGCACCGAGGCCCGATCCGCCCCGGGTGTCTACGCTGGGTGGTGAATGTCGGGCAGCCGTGCCGCCGGAAAGAACCGGCGGCCCTACCAGCCGAGGAACCCCGTGAGTGACACCCCATTCGGATTCGGCCTTCCGCCGGAGGAGCCGGACGACGGCGACGAGGGCAAGAAGAAGGACCAGCAGAGCGGTGGTGGTCAGGGACCGGCCAACCCGTTCGGTTTCGGCGGCCTGCCCGGAGCCGGGGGCTTTGGTGGCCCCGGCGCCGACAATCCGTTCGCCGCCATGTTCGGTTCCATGAACCCCAACGACCTGGGCGCCGCGTTCCAGCAGCTGGGCCAGATGCTCTCCTACGAGGGCGGCCCGGTGAACTGGGACATGGCCAAGCAGATCGCCCGCCAGACGGTCGCCCAGGGCGCCCCGGACGGCACCAAGGACGCGAGCGTCGGCCCCGCCGAGCGCAGCGCCGTCCAGGAAGCCGTCCGGCTGGCGGACCTGTGGCTCGACGACGCGACCGCGCTGCCCTCCGGCGCGGGCTCCGCGGTGGCCTGGAGCCGCGCGGAGTGGGTCGAGGCGACCCTGCCCGCCTGGAAGGAGCTGGTCGACCCGGTCGCCGAGCGCGTCGGCAACGCCATGGGCGACGTGCTGCCGGAGGAGATGCAGGCCATGGCCGGCCCGCTGATCGGCATGATGCGCTCGATGGGCGGCGCCATGTTCGGCACGCAGATCGGGCAGGCCGTCGGCGTGCTCGCCGGTGAGGTGGTCGGCTCGTCCGACATCGGTCTGCCGCTGGGCCCGGCCGGCAAGGCCGCCCTGCTGCCGGCCAACATCGAGCGGTTCGGCAAGGACCTGGGCGTCCCGCTGGAGGAGGTGCGGCTGTACCTCGCCCTGCGCGAGGCCGCCCACCAGCGCCTCTTCGCGCATGTGCCATGGCTGCGCTCGCACCTGTTCGGCGCGGTCGACGGCTACGCGCGCGGCATCAAGGTGGACACCGCCAAGCTGGAGGACGTGGTCGGCCAGTTCGACCCGCAGAATCCCGAGCAGTTGCAGGAGGCGCTCCAGCAGGGCATGTTCCAGCCGGAGGACACCCCGGAGCAGAAGGCCGCCCTGGCCCGCCTGGAGACGGCCCTGGCGCTGGTCGAGGGCTGGGTGGACGCGGTGGTGCACGCCGCCGCCAAGCCGCGCCTGTCGTCGGCCGACGCGCTGCGCGAGACGCTGCGCCGCCGCCGCGCCTCCGGTGGCCCGGCCGAGCAGACCTTCGCCACGCTGATCGGCCTGGAGCTGCGTCCGCGCCGGCTGCGGGACGCCTCCCGGCTGTGGGCGTCGCTGACCGACGCGCGCGGCGTGGACGGCCGGGACGGCCTGTGGGCCCACCCGGACATGCTGCCGACCGCGACCGACCTGGACGACCCGGACGGCTTCGTCCACCGCGAGCAGCTGGACTTCTCCGAGCTGGACAAGATGCTCGGCGAGGCGGCCGGCAAGCCCGACCTGCGCAAGAAGGGCGAGGACGAGGGCGACGCCAAGGGCGACGACGCCGAGTGAGCCTGTACGACGACGCGGTCCTCGTACTGAAGGGGTACGAGGACCAGGACGAGGTACGCCGGCTGTACCTGGACCATCTGGCGGCCCACCCGGACGGCATGTGGAAGGCCTGCGGCGACGGGCACATCACGGCCAGCGCCCTGGTGGTCGACCCGGCGCGCGGCCGGGTCCTGCTCACCCTGCACCGCAAGCTGCGCATGTGGCTCCAGATGGGCGGCCACTGCGAGCCGCAGGACGCCACGCTCGCCGCGGCCGCCCTGCGCGAGGCCACCGAGGAGTCCGGCATCGCCGGCCTCACCCTGCTGCCCGACGGCCCGGTGCGGCTGGACCGCCATCACACGCCCTGTGCCTGGCACCTGGACGTCCAGTACGCGGCGATCGCCCCGCCGGGTGCCGTCGAGGCGATCAGCGACGAGTCGCTGGACCTGCGCTGGTTCGGGTACGACGAGGTGGCGGAGGTGGCCGACGACTCGGTGGTCCGGCTGGTGGCGGCCACCCGGACCAGACTCTGACGGCGTACGGGCGGCAGGCCCGGACGGCGTACGGGTAGTAGGCCGGACGGCGTACGGGTAAGGGGCGAGCACCTGGGTGCTCGCCCCTTACCCGTACGCCTCGGGTCAGCTCCAGACGTTGCCCTGGTTCTGGCCCCGGGCCCCCTGCTGGCCCACGCCGTACTGCGCGGCCAGGCCGGAGCCGATCCCCGCGTTCTGCGGCGGCAGCAGCTCGCTCGGCTGCACCAGGGCGAAACCGCTGCCCATGAAGCTCAGCTCCCAGCCCTCACCGGTGTTGCCGCGGCGCCGGAACACGCCCGAGGAGTGCGTCTGGGCCTGCATCTGCACCCGCAGCCCGGTGGACCAGGCCACGATCGCGTCGGCGTCGCAGTTGACGTACGTCTCGGGCGTCACCCGCATCAGCAGCGGGGCGCCCGAGGTCATCAGCGCGACCCGGCCGCGCCCGGTGATGTTGAGCTGGTACTTCCCGGAGCCGGAGATGCCGTAGAGGCTGTCCACGGCGATGACCTCGTGGTGCAGGGAGGAGTCCATCGCCAGCACGTAGGCGCTGTCGACGGTGAGGCCCTCCTGCTCCACCTCCATCACGTGGATCCGCTGGGCGAGATTGGCGAAGTAGACCGTGCCCTGCCCGTGGCAGCGCATCAGGTCCAGGCCCTCACCCGTGTGCGCACGCGCGCGTGCCTGGCCGTGGCCCTGGTACTCGGCGTCGAACTCGACGAGCCCCTGGTAGGCGACCATCGTGCCCTTGCGGGCCAGGATGTCGTCGTGTCCCTCCAGGGCGACCCGGAGCAACTGCTTGTTCTGAAGGCTCCAGCGTTCCGAGGTCTGCTGGTCGTGGTAGGCGAAAAGCGGGCTCTGCATGATGTTCTGCTCCCCCTCAGCCCCGGACCCGGAGACGGTCGGTGCTGTCCTCACTGGGCTGGACGACGACGATGCCCTGACCGGAGAAGGCCATCTGGTAGGCCTCGCCGCTGCCGCGGCCGATCAGCGCCCCGGCCTTGAAGCTGCGCTTGCCCTTCACCTTCAGGTTCGGCGACCAGGCGACGAGCGCGTCCGGGTCGACGTACGTCTCGTCCTCGCCGCCGCCGCAGTCGACGACGATCGGCTTGCCCCGCGAGGTGAGCGCCACCCAGCCCTGTCCGGTGATCCTGGTGTTCCACAGCCCCTGGCCGGCGAACTTCGCCAGCCCCTTGACCCGCTCCACCCCCCAGGTGAGGTGGGCGTCGAAGGCCAGCAGGTTGGTGGCGTTGACGGAGATCCCGTCGCCGTCGAGCTGGATCACGACGACGTCCGCGCCGTAGTCGGCGAGGTAGAGCAGTCCGTCGCCGGAGCACTTCATCAGGGGCGCGCCCTCGCCGGTCATCCAGTCCTTGGCGATCTGGCGGACGGCGGGCGGGTTGGGCTCGTACTGCACGAATCCCTCGTAGGCGACCATCGAGCCCACGCGCGCGAAGAGGTCGTTGCCGGTCTGCATGGCGACCTTGAGCATGTGCTCGCCGTGGTTCTCCATCCGGGCGGTGACCGGGGCGGGGGCGTAGCCCGCGAGCGGCTGGTTCATGTCGGGCTCTCCCTCAGATCTCGTACGGCTGGACGACGACGAAGCTGCCGGGCGCCGCCCGGAACTGGAGGTTGACGCTCTCGCCGGTGTCACCGGCGTAGGAGTTGCGGCGCATCCGCACCTGGCTGGAGACGATGACCTGGGCGGCGGCCGACCAGGCGACGACCGCGTTGCAGTCGGCGAACGTGGTGGGGGTGACCGGCAGGACCACGGGCGTGCCGTGCGTCTTGACGACGATCGTGCCGGTGCCCTGGAACTGCATGGTGAACAGCGCGCCACCCGGGATGCCGTGCCCCTCGATGCGGCGGACCTCGTACTGGAGGCTCTCGTCGAACGCCAGGACGTTCTCGGCGGAGACGCAGATCGCGTCGCCCTGGAGCTCGATGGGGTGCAGCATCGTGGACTGGTCGGCGAAGAACACCTGACCCTTGCCGGTGCAGCGCATCAGCTGCATCTCCTGGCCGGTGGCGTTGCCGACGATGCGGCCGGTGAAGCCGGCGCCCTTGTAGCCGAAGTCGACCTTGCCCTGGTAGAGCACCATGCTGCCCTGCCGGGCCAGCACGGGCTGGTCGCCGAGGCCGAGATCGACCCGGACCAGCTTCTCGTTCTGCCGCGTCCAACGCTGGCCGGTGGGTGTCTCGCGGAACTTCAGCAGCGCGGCGGTGACACCGGCGGCCTGCGGGGTGCCCGCGGCCGGGGGCGGGACCGGGGTCTGGGGGATGCCCGGGGGC
Source organism: Streptomyces sp. JW3 (assembly GCF_052216785.1). Lineage (NCBI taxonomy): Bacteria > Bacillati > Actinomycetota > Actinomycetes > Kitasatosporales > Streptomycetaceae > Streptomyces > Streptomyces sp. JW3. The sequence goes on from NZ_JBQOUX010000049.1 coordinate 44,920, forward strand.
GGCTGCGTGGCTTGCGGCGGGATGCCATGGGGCGGGATGCCATGGGGGGCTTGCTGACCGTAACCAGGGGGCGCGGGCGGAGCCTGCGGGGCCTGCGGGGCCTGCGGGGCCTGCGGGGCCTGCGGGGCCTGCGGGGCCTGCGGGGCCTGCGGCTGACCGTAGCCCGGGGGCAGCGGTGCGGTCTGGGCCGGCTGACCCGGCTGGCCGGGGACCTGGGGATACGACTGCTGCGGAGCCGGCGGCTGGCCGTACGGCGAGGCGGGCGCGGGCGCCGCGGGCGGCGTGGGTGCGGGCGGCGGGGCGAAGCCCTGCATGGCGGGCTGGGGCGCGGATGCCGGGGCGGCGGGGGCGCCGAACGCCGGGGGCTGCGGAGCCGGGGCGGGCGCGGCCGGCGGGGCGAACCCCGGAACGGCCCCGGCACCGGCACCGGCGGTCGGCTGCTGCGGCTCGGGGGTCTCCTCCTCGGCCACCTCGCCGCCGAAGTTCCGCAGCAGCGCGTCCAGGCCGCCGTCGAAGCCCTGCCCGACGGCCGCGAACCGCCACACGTCCTTCAGGTAGAAGTCGCCCAGCATCACGGCCCGCTCGGTGGAGAACTCCGAGCCGTCGAACGGGTAGCGGGCCACTTCCTCGCCACCCGCGACGATGCGGAGGTAGCCGGGGCCGACCTGCGACATCTGCCCGGCGCCGTCGAGCGTCGCCGTGAAGGACAGCTTCTGGATCTGCGGCGGAATCCGGTCCAGCGTGACCCGGAAGGACTCCGTGTCGCCGGCCTGCGCGCCCAGGAGCTGAATGGCCTCCTCGGGGGACTTCGGCTGGTTGAAGAAGACGAAGTACCGGTCGTCCGAGAGCCGTTCCTCGGCGTCCAGTCCGAAGCAACTGATGTCGAAGGTCAGCCCGGGACCGGAGATCTGCACACCTACGTACAGATCCGTGCCCGCGGTGAGATCACTGATCCTGGCCTTGTGGCCGCGTTGGAATTCCCTGGCCATGCGTACGACCGTCCCCCATCCCGAATGTAAGTGCGTCGCGCCAGGCTAACGGCAAAGTCCGACACCGCCCGAAGTCGGTACGGACCCGGTACAGACACCGGTGTCGGGAGGAGCCGACGGGGGCCTGGCCGGGGAGGCTCAGCGCTCGCGCGCGCCGGGCACGTGCGGGAGCCGGTCGGCGGCCACCACTCCTTCGAGGTAGCCCCGGGCCCGCTCGGTGCGGGGGTACGCCTCCAGCAGGCGCCAGAAACGGGGCCCGTGCCCGGGAACAAGCAGGTGCGCCAGCTCGTGCAGGAGGACGTAGTCGACCACGTACTCGGGCATACCCTGGAGACGGTGCGAGAGCCGGATACTGCCCTCCGCCGGGGTGCACGAGCCCCAGCGCGTGTTCTGGTTGGTGACCCAGCGCACCGAGGCGGGGCGGGCACGCCCCTCGAAGTACTGGGCGGACAGCCGCTCGGCGCGCTGTGCCAGCTCGGTGTCGCCCAGGACGCGTTTGCTCTCCTGGGCCTCCAGTTTGTCGAGCATGACGCTCACCCAGCGCTGCTCCTCCGCCTCGGACATCCGGGCGGGGATCAGCACGACGGTGCGATCGCCCTCGCGGTACGCGGAGACCGTCCGGCGACGACGGCTGCTTCTGCGGACCTCGATCGCGCGCGCCCCGGAGCCGCTGGGCGGCGGGCTCGTCGGCAGGCGTTGTGGCGTTCCGGCGCGGTGCAGTGGGTCGGCGGAGGACACGCCCCGACGTTACCCGCTGCACCCGGGGAAGTCCCGGTTCCGGGAGGGTTGGATGCACCTCCGTGCCTTCGACCGCGACCGCGCCCGGTATGACCAGTACGACGAATACCCACCGCCTGTGGATAACTTTCGGCGCCCGGAGACGGGACCGGGCATGCTGGCACTCGTCGGCGCAGCCATGGCCACGCGGTCATGACCACCGAGCCGGCAACACGGGGAGTACCGGAACGTACGGGGGCCTGGCATGCATCCGATGGTGAAACCCGCGCTGCGGCGCGGCTGGCGCGATCTCAACACCGTCCAGTTCGGGATGACCCCGGCGCACGCGCTGACGCTGGGGCCGGTGGACACGGCGACGGGCAGCTTCCTCGAACTGCTCAACGGCACCCGGGGGCTGCCGCTGCTGCGCGAGGAGGCTCGCCGGATGGACCTGCCCGACGGCCATGTCGACCGGCTGGTGAAGCGGCTGGCGGGGGCCGGGCTGCTCGACGACGCCCGGGGCGGCGGCCCCGCCGCCGACGCCCTCCGCGGCAACAAGGCGGCCCTCGACCGGCTCCGCCCGGACCTGGCCTCCCTCTCCCTGACCACCTCCGAGCCGGGCGCGGCCATCGGCCGGCTGGCCGCCCGGCGCACGCAGCGCGTGCAGGTCAGAGGCGCCGGCCGGGTCGGTGCCGTCCTGGCCTCGCTGCTGTCGGCCGCCGGGGTCGGCGAGGTCGACGTGCTCGACGGCGGTCGCGTCGAGCCGTGGGACGTCGCCCCGGGCGGACTCCCCGCCGAGGCGGTCGGTGACCGCCGGGACGAGTCGGCCCGCCGCGCCGTCCGCCGGGCCGCCCCCGGCCGCGCACCGCGCCGCGGCCCCACGGCACCGCCCGAGGGCGGCGGCCCGGGCTTCAGCCTGGTGGTCCTCGCCCCGCGCGACGACATCGCCGTGCACGCGCCCCAGGCGTCCGCCACCGAACCCTTCATGGCCTCCGGCACCCCCCACCTCTATGCCGGTGTGGTGGAGGGCACCGGTGTCGTCGGTCCCTTCGTGCTGCCGGGCGAGACGGGCTGCGCGGGCTGTCTGCACGAGGGCCGCACCGACCGGGACCCGACCTGGCCCCGGCTGATCACCCAGTGGCGCTCGGGCTCGCAGCGGCGGGTGCGGCCGTGCGATCTCGCGCTGGCCACCACGGTCGCCGGCCTGGCCGCCGCGCACGCCCTGGCCTTCCTCGACGGCCACCTGCCCTCCAGCGCCGGCGCCCGCTGGGAGGCCGCCCTGCCCGGACTGCACTGGCACACGCGGCCGGTCCCGGCCCATCCCGCCTGCCCCTGCGCGGCAGCGGCGAGAAACGAGGAGCAGAACACCAAGAAGGGCCATGAAAGGGGTGGCGAAGAGAGCGGCGAAGAGAGCGACCGGGTGAGCGGCGGGGTGAGCAACTGGCAGAGCGAGCGGAAAGGTGAGCGGGAACACGCCTCGGGACCGGGGGAGCAGCGCGCGACAATGGCGGGGCAACGGCCGTCGGCACGAGTACGACGTGAAGCACGTACGGTGCGGTCGGCGCGGCCGGCTGGGACTTGGAGGGCGCATGTCTGATCTTCCCCGGAAGGCGGTCACCCGGACCGCCAAGCTCGCCGCGCTCCCGCTCGGCTTCGCCGGGCGGGCGACCTGGGGACTCGGCAAACGGATCGTGGGCGAGTCCGCGGAGCTGGTCGGCCAGCAGTTGCAGCAGCGCACCGCCGAGCAGTTGTTCAAGGTGCTCGGGGAGCTGAAGGGCGGGGCCATGAAGTTCGGCCAGGCCCTCTCCGTCTTCGAGTCGGCGCTGCCCGAGGAGATCGCCGGTCCCTACCGGGCGGCCCTGACCAAGTTGCAGGAGGCGGCCCCGCCGATGCCGTCCCGCACGGTGCACGGCGTGCTCGCCGAGCGGCTCGGCGAGGACTGGCAGGAGCTGTTCCTCGAGTTCGAGGACAAGCCCTCGGCCGCGGCCTCCATCGGCCAGGTGCACCGGGGAGTGTGGCACGACGGCCGCGAGGTGGCGGTCAAGGTCCAGTATCCGGGGGCGGGCGAGGCCCTGCTGTCGGACCTGAACCAGCTCGGCCGCTTCGCCCGCCTGCTGGGCCCGCTCATCCCCGGCCTCGACATCAAGCCGCTGATCACGGAGCTGAAGGACCGGGTCGCGGAGGAGCTCGACTACGGTCTGGAGGCCGAGGCCCAGCGGACCCACGCCGAGGAGTTCGCGGACGACCCGGACATCCTGGTGCCGGATGTGGTCCACCAGTGCGAGCAGGTCCTGATCACCGAGTGGATCGACGGGGTCCCGCTGTCGGAGATCGTCGCGGACGGCACCCCGGAGCAGCGGGACCGGGCCGGCCAGCTCCTGGCCCACTTCCTGTTCGCCGGCCCGGCCCGCACCGGCCTGCTGCACGCCGACCCGCACCCGGGCAACTTCCGGCTGCTGCCCGGCGGTCCGGACGGCGACGACGACTGGCGGCTGGGCGTACTGGACTTCGGCACGGTCGACCGTCTCCCGGGCGGCCTGCCGGTCACCATCGGCACCTGCCTGCGCATGACCCTCGACGGCCGGGCGGAAGCCGTCTACGAGGAGTTGCGCACGGAGGGCTTCGTCAAGGAGACAGTGGAGCTGGACCCCGAGGCGGTCCTCGACTACCTGTTGCCGATCATCGAACCGGCCCAGGTCGACGAGTTCACCTTCAGCCGCGGCTGGATGCGCGGCCAGGCCGCCCGCATCGGTGACATCCGCTCCCCCGCGTACCAGCTGGGCAAGCAGCTCAACCTGCCGCCGGCCTACCTCCTGATCCACCGGGTGACGCTGAGCACCATCGGCGTGCTGTGCCAGCTGGGCGCGACGGTGCGGTTGCGCGAGGAACTGGAGGCGTGGCTGCCGGGGTTCGTGGCGGCGGACCCTACGGAGACGGAACGTCTGGAGGAGCTGGACGAACTGGAGGAGCTGGAGGAGCTGGACGAACTGGAGGCAAAGGAGACGGCGGCGGAGGCATAGACACCCGGCCCATCGGGCCCCGACCCAACCGGCGCCAACCGGCCCCCGCCCGTTCGAGGTACCCGGACCGCACGCCGCGGGGGCCGGCCCGTTCGGACGGACCGGCCCCCGCGAGGAGAGCTTCGCCTCCCCGGCCAGTCGGCCGGGAGGCCACCGCTTAGGTGCGATCGGTTACTGCATCACGGCCATGGCGAGCGCACGCCGGGCACGCATCGAGGCGCGCTCCGCCCGGCGCTGCATCCGGCGGGCGGTCGCCAGGCGCACCGCCCGGCGTTCCCGCTCGGCCTCTCGCAGTCGCTCGTGCATATGCGCACGAGCCAGGGCTTCTGGGATGAGTTGCATTTCTCGGGTCCTGTTCTGGCGCGAGTCGTTCGCACCACTGGTGGTGAGGTCTTCGGGCGCGGAGCCTGCGGGCTCGTGGGTGGACGGCTTCATCGGGGCCTGCTTCGTGGGGTCGTACGTGAGGGGACGGTCGATCGTGCCTGCGGTGTTCATGCCGTGACCGGGTTCTTGCGCGGGCGGCCACGGGGCCGCTTCCGGGCGACGACGACACCCTGGACGAACAGCTCCCCACCCCAGACACCCCAGGGCTCACGCCGCTCCTTGGCACCGGCGAGGCAGGCCTCGACCAGCGGGCAGGTACGGCAGAGGGACTTGGCGTACTCGACGTCCGCCGGCGACTCGGCGAAGAAGACCTCCGGGTCGTAGGAACGGCACGGGACGGGCACGCCGAGGTTCTCGATGGCTTCGTCGAGCGCGGTGAGCGCGGTGAGCGGGGTCAAGGCGGGGTCCTCCGTGGAGCCGGGCTTGGGGATGGTGCCGGAAGGTGGTACGGACGGGGCGTGCGCTTCGAGTTGCACGGTTCGTCTTCCTCGTCTGGTCGGTCCGGCCGGTCGGCCGGGGCGGCTTGGTACCGGGTTCTCTGGTTGTCCCGAGGCCCCTTCGCGCTGTCGTCCCCGTTCGGGACAAACAGAAGGGCCGCGGATCCCGGGTGGGGTTCCGCGGCCCTGAAGGCGCCGGCCTGATCGAATCAGGCTGGATCACTCCAGGGTTCTGGCCCACGGAAGGCCCACATCAGGTGCTGCTGCGTCGTCTGCTTCCGGAATCCGGCACCGGCCGCCGCAAAGGCATAGGCATGTGCCTGTGCCATTACTGCCGCTTCCAGTGCCTTGGTCGGTCGCTCATTGCGCTCACGGACGGGCAGGTCCGAGAGAACAGGGGAGGACGCCGGACGGACGGCAGGAATGCCGCACAGACCGGTGCCCGAGCCGGAGGCGCCGAGCATGGACAGGGAGACGGTCGAGCGATCGGTCAATTTGCTGACAGAGATGGTGTTGATGCTGATCACTGGACTCGCCTCCTCTCGGCGTCTCGGGGGATCGGCGTGAACCGATCCGCGGATATGCAAGTACAACACGGATTCAGGGCCTTCGGGAAGGCCGCTGCTCCCGTGTCCAAGAACCTATGGGGATTGCCGGGGCATGCGCAAACTATTTTTTCGACGAGTTGGGATCAGTCGTCGCCGTCCGGCCCGTCGACCTCCTGACCGGCGCAGATGGCCAGGACATCGGCTCCGTAGCGGGTGAGCTTGCGGGCTCCGACGCCCGGGATGCGGGCCAGCTCCCGTGCGTCCTCCGGGACGTTCTCGGCGATCGCCATCAGCGTCTTGTCGGTGAAGACGCAGTAGGCGGGCTGGCCGCTCAGCCCCGCCTGCACCGCGCGCCAGTCGCGCAGCCGCTCGTAGACACCCTCGTCCATGTCGGAGGGGCAGTCCTCGCAGCGCATCAGCTTCATCTCGCCGGCGTCGGTGAGCGTGCGCCCGCAGACCTTGCAGCGGGCCGGGGCGCGCTGGGTGCGCCGTGGCGCCGGAGCGAGCGCGGAGCGGCTTGTGAGGCTGGCGCGGCCGTGTTCCACTCCCCCGGCGCCGCCGGCCGCCACCCGTCCGCCGGCGCCGACCGAACCGGGGCGCAGTCCGTCGAGGAAACGGCTGGGGCGGCGACTCGCCCGGCCGCCGGGCGAGCGGGCCTGTGACCAGGACAGGTGCAGGCGTTCGCGGGCGCGGGTGACACCGACGTAAAGGAGGCGGCGCTCCTCCTCTATCTGTTCGTCGGTCTTTGCGTAGGTGATCGGCATCATGCCCTCGGCCAGGCCGACCAGGAAGACGGCGTCCCACTCCAGGCCCTTGGCCGAGTGCAGGGAGGCGAGGGTGACGCCCTGCACGGTGGGGGCGTGCTGCGCGGCCGTCCGCTCGTCGAGTTCGGCGACGAGGTCACCGAGGGTGGCGCCGGGCTTGGCGGCGGCGAAGTCCTGCGCGAGGTTCACCAGGGCGGCCAGTGACTCCCAGCGCTCGCGGACCGCGCCGGAGCCGGCCGGCGGTTCGGTGGTCCAGCCCTCCCCCGACAGCACGGCACGGACCTGGGACGGCAGGTCGACCGTGTCGTCGAGGAGGGCGTCGTTGCCGCCGAAGCGGGCCGCGGCGCGCAGGGCCGTGCCGGCTCTGCGCACCTCAGGGCGGTCGAAGAACCGTTCCGCGCCGCGCAGCTGGTAGGGCACCCCGGCGTCGGCGAGGGCCTGCTCGTAGATCTCCGACTGGGAGTTGGTGCGGAACAGCACGGCGATCTCGGCGGGCCGGACGCCGGAGTCGATCAGTTCGCGGATGCGGCGGGCGGCGCCCTCGGCCTCGGCGGGCTCGTCGGGGTACTCGGTGTAGCCGGGCTCGGGTCCGGCCGGGCGCTGGGAGAGCAGCTCCAGACGGTGGTCGGCGGCGCGGCCCCGGGCCTGGGCGAGCAGGCCGTTGGCGAGGTGCACGACCTGGGGCGTGGAACGGTAGTCACGGACCAGCTTGACGACCGTGGCACCGGGGTGGCGGAGCCGGAAGTCGAGCAGATGGTCGGGGGTTGCTCCTGTGAACGAGTAGATCGTCTGGCTGGCGTCGCCGACCACGCACAGGTCGTCGCGGTCGCCGAGCCACAGATCCAGCAGCCGCTGCTGGAGCGGGCTGACGTCCTGGTACTCGTCGACCACGAAGTGCTGGTACTGGGCGCGGACCTGCTGGGCCACGTCCTGCCGGTCCTGGAGGACCCCCACGGTCAGCAGCAGCACGTCCTCGAAGTCGATCAACCCGCGGCCGCGCTTGAGCTCCTCGTAGGCCAGGTAGAGCTGCGCGATCTCGGCGGGGTCGCGGGGCGTCTCACGGCCGGCCTTGGCCGCCGCAGGGGCGTAGTCGTCCGGCACGGTCTGGGTGACCTTGGACCACTCGATCTCGGCGGTGACGTCCCGCAGCTCGCCCCGGTCCAGGCGGATGCGGCAGGCCGCGGCGGCGTCGGCGACCAGCTGGATCTTGCGGTCGACGATCCGGGGCAGGGCGCCGCCGATCGCTTTCGGCCAGAAGTACTGGAGCTGGCGCAGCGCCGCCGAGTGGAAGGTGCGGGCCTGGACACCGGCGGCGCCGAGCTGGCGCAGCCGGCCGCGCATCTCCCCGGCGGCGCGGTTGGTGAAGGTGACGGCGAGCACGGTGGTGGGCTGGAGGATGCCGGCCCGCACCCCGTAGGCGATGCGGTGGGTGATGGCCCGGGTCTTGCCGGTGCCCGCGCCCGCCAGTACGCACACCGGGCCGCGCAGGGCAGTGGCCACTTCGCGCTGCTCGGGATCGAGTCCGTCGAGCACCGCGTCGGCCGAGTCCGGTACCCGCGGGAAGAGGGAGGAGTGCGTTGCTGCTGTCACACAGCCATGCTGCCAGGTCGGCCGGGACGGGTGCGCCGGTTGTCCACAGGCGGGCCCTCGCGGTCGTATTAATGCGGGGACTGGTTCGGGTCGGGCGTCGCATGGGAATGGGGGCGCCGTCACGGACGTTGGTGGAGTGCGAGCGAACGCACCCCGAGCCGCTGAAGGAGAATGAGGGACATGCCGGGCACTGTGACGATGTACAGCACCACGTGGTGCGGCTACTGCCGTCGGCTGAAGAGCCAGATGGACCGGGAGGGCATCGCGTACACCGAGATCAACATCGAGCAGGACCCGGACTCGGCGGCGTTCGTGGAGAAGGCGAACGGCGGCAATCAGACGGTGCCGACCGTGCTCTTCCCCGACGGCTCGACGCTCACCAACCCGTCGCTGGCGCAGGTGAAGCAGAAGATCGGCGCCTGAGCGGGGCCCACGCGTGGCTGAGGGGGCCGTCCCGGGCGGACACTGTTGGTAAATGGTTCCTTGTTGCGTCCCGCTGCCGTCAGGCAGCGGGACGCAGTCGTTCGAACCGAGAGACGCGGGTTCCGGCTCGGGGTGTTCCGGTGATCCAGGCATC